>NZ_PJQQ01000089.1:0-1361 GCF_002858665.1 Pseudomonas sp. FFUP_PS_473 | reverse complement strand
GGGGGTGTCAGAAATTTTGTGTTCGGGCATAACATGAGTAAGAGGTGCATGTATGCCAACCAAAAAGAAACCCCTGCGTGACCTACCAAAAATCCCCAAGGAGCTGCTCGAGCAGTTCGGTGAAGGGCTGATGACCGCAGAGGCTATCGAAGACGCTTCTGCGGCCTTCAAGAAGGCTTTGATTGAGCGAGCATTGAGTGCTGAGCTCGGTCACCACCTGGGGTATCCGCCGGGCGCGCAGCGCCCAGAGGATGAAACCAACCAGCGCAACGGCAAAACGGGCAAGACGGTTTTGACAGGGGATGGCCCGCTGCGGCTGGAGATTCCCCGTGATCGGGATGGCAGTTTTGCCCCCATTCTGATCCCCAAGCATGAGCGGCGTTACACCGGTTTTGATGACAAGATCATCGCCATGTATGCCCGAGGCATGACCGTTCGAGAAATCCGCGCTTTCCTCTCTGAGCAATACGGGACGGACGTTTCCCATGACTTCATCAGCTCAGTCACTGACGAGGTGATGGAGGAAATTGGTGCGTGGCAACAGCGACCGCTTGAGCCGATGTACCCAGTCATTTTCTTCGATGCGCTGCGGGTCAAGATCCGAGAAGAAGGCCTTGTCCGCAACAAGGCGATTTACTTGGCGCTGGGTGTTTTACCCGATGGAACGCGCGATATTCTTGGCATCTGGATCGAAAACACTGAGGGTGCGAAGTTTTGGATGAAGGTATTCAACGACCTCAAGACCCGCGGCGTAGAAGACGTGCTGATAGCCATTACCGACGGTCTCAAAGGTATGCCAGAGGCGCTAAGTGCAGTGTTTCCGGCGACAACGCTGCAAACCTGCATCGTCCACTTGATCCGCAACAGCCTCGATTATGCGGCGTGGGATAAGCGCCGTGAGCTGGCCAAGGCGCTTAAACCGGTCTATCAGGCCATCACCGCAGAAGCGGCTGAGGAAGCACTGGGTGCCTTTGAAAATGGCCCTTGGGGAAAGCAGTACCCAGCGGTCGTGGCGGCCTGGAGACGAGCTTGGGATCGAGTGATCCCATTTTTTGTCTTCCCACCTGCCATTCGAAAAGTGATCTATACGACCAACGCTATCGAAAGCATCAACGCCCAGCTACGCAAGATCATCAAAACGCGAGGCCACTTCCCGACTGATGACGCAGCGACCAAGCTGATCTGGCTTGGGCTGCGCAACATTACGGCAAACTGGGGCTCGGCGGCGCATGATTGGAAAAATGCGATGAATCAATTTGCGATTCTGTACGGAGATCGATTTATCAGGCCGACCTGGTAAAAGCCTGGCCTGCCTGGCGGCAGGCCGTTATCGGCCCGCACACAAAAAAACTGACACTCTC
>NZ_PJQQ01000088.1:0-1384 GCF_002858665.1 Pseudomonas sp. FFUP_PS_473 | reverse complement strand
GAAATACAAAACGCCCGATGCGATGCATCGGGCGTTTTGAGGCTGAAATAGGTGTAAACCTATTTCAGGACTAGACATGGAAATACTGTTGTATTGCAGGAGATAGAGACACACGCTTTGCAGCAGGCTTACCTGCAGCGGTCAATCCGATTCCGGGCCGTGATCTTGAATCTCATACCAGGCGGCCTTGGTTCCGACATGCAGGTGCTTTTGATGGCCAGGCGTGAAAGAGGTATCCAGGCAGCCCAGGGCTATTGAGACCCATCCAGAAAATTCACCTTCACTTGTCGACCAAAACAACGACGAGCCACAGTGGCAACAGAACTGCCGCACAACGCTTGCAGAGGACTGGTAGCCCTTGAGGCTCTCGCTACCCTTGGTGATGTGCAGGTCGGCGCGAGGCACGCTGCCATAGCTGGCAAATGCAGCACCATGCCCTTTTCGACACTGGCTGCAATGGCAGTGAGATACCGCTTTGGGGCGAGACGACACTCGATACGCCACCGCGCCGCACAGGCAGCTTCCCGAGAAAATACGCGTCAATGCAATAGCCCTTCTTGAAGAAACAGTACTTTAGCCAGCAAGGCTGCACGCCTACGCTTACTACCAGTTCATCACCAGCGGCAAGCCAGGCCGCAAGTCGCGTGTCTGCCCTTGAACACCGTGGTCGATCTCCAACTCCATCAGGTGCTCGTTACCCTGGATGATCTCAAATTCGCTCAGCTGATTTGCACAAGAGGCCGTTGCGGAGAATGCTTCGCCGCTGGCTGTTGTGACCCGTACTGCGGTGATTTGGCGAAAGCCATTGGCATGCTCAATAGGCTGAGCTCGCTCGGGCGGCATCTGGTCTGGGCGTTTGGCAAAAGACAGAAAGAACCACATGGGCTCTGAGACAGGTGCGCGACCTACGTCCACTTTAAGGCTGGCTGGCAAGTAAGCAGGGCGATACTCCCAGGCGGGAAAAGGCAGCGCCTCGTTTGCGGTAGTAGGCCTGAAGCACACGCCAAAGGGTGATACCTGGCTATCTGTTGCGCTGAGGCGCTCGAAGAGCTGCGTGGGGGCCGTTAATGGGCTTTGCGCTTCCTGGGCATCCGTGAGGTACAACAACTCAATGAATGTGTTTTGGAAGAAGAACCTGCGGTTCGCGGTCCCTTGCCCAGGGTGAACGTTCGGTGTGCCTTCGACAAGACCCAGGGCGCTCAAGGCGGCGGCGCTTTGGGTGGGATTGGTTACGCAGATAAAAAGGTGATCAACTTCCATGTCTAATTCCTTTTAGGGCAACTTGGCTACGGCCAGCTATCAAAAACGCCACAAAGACAAAACCCCTACCTGCATGTGCAGATAGGGGTTTCGGAATTTAATCTTGACGATGACCTACTCTCAC
>NZ_PJQQ01000087.1:0-1428 GCF_002858665.1 Pseudomonas sp. FFUP_PS_473 | reverse complement strand
CTTATATGGACGCCTCCCGGAGCTCAATAGGTAGCCATGCTGGCGCGTAGGTAGGAGCAGTCTTATATCCGGCCTGTTGTGCAGGCCGAAAAACCTGCTGGCCCTGATGGAATCCGCTGACGAGGCCCTCATCTGAAAATCGAGCTGAAGGCTGTGCCCGTGGCTCATATTCCCTACCAGGTTTACCCCGTCACGGTCTGACCTATTTCGCCATCACGTGCTTACCGCCTGTGCTCCTTGTGAAGTCTGTTGGTTACTGTTTTCAATGCCCCGTAGGGCATGCCGTAAAGAGTTCGGCCCGATACGTAGAGCCCTTGGCCAACACGGCCCAAAGGGTTCTGGCGAGCTTGTTAGCCACTGCGGCGACCGCCACGTTATAAGGCCGCCTGGTCAACAAGCGTTCAACCCACTCTGACCGGTGTCCTCTATTGAGGATCGAGCGAGCACCATGCATCAACAGCGTTCGCAGATAGGTGTCTCCGCGCTTGCTCAGCCCCAGTTGCCGAACTCTGCCACCGGTGCCCGTTTGTCGAGGAACCAGTCCCAGCCAAGCCGCGAACTGGCGACCAGAATGGAAGGTTGTCGCATCTCCCAGTGAGGCAACAGCGGCTGTAGCGGTCAACAAACCAATTCCGGGAATCTCTGCAATTTTCTGGCAGTCGGAGCTCTCACGCAGGCACTGTTTCAAACGCAGTTCGATTTTTCGAATTTCCTCATCCAACTGGATAATCCGAGTCCACTGATCGCGTAGGCTGTCCAACAACATGGAAGGCACTCGATGCTCAGCATCGGCGAAGGCCTCCGGAACGGCCTTGCTCAGCTGGGTATAACCTTCTGGCAGCACGATTCCGAATTCGTAAAGCAGCCCACGTAAGCCATTGCTCTGCATGATGCGAAATTTCAGCAACTGGGAGCGGATACGGTGTAGCGAGAGGATCGCCTGCTGATCCGCCTGCTTGATTGCCACCAGGCAAGCGCCGGGCTGCTGCACCGCTGTCCAGATGGCTTGAGCGTCAGCCGCATCGGTTTTGTTTCGCAGCACAAAGGGGCGTACTGAACGAGGGGCGAGTAGTCGTACCTCATGCCCCTGCTGTTGAAGCTGACGTGCCCACCAGTGGGCACTGCCACAGGCCTCGATTGCCACCAGGCTGGTCGGATAATTTGCAAAGAACGCCAGCACTTCATCACGGCGCAGCTTGATACGCTCGATCCTCCCAGTGCACTGATCAACGGTGTGCAGCTGGAAAACCTTCTTGGCGATGTCCATGCCAATTACGCTATGTTTCATGGTGGATCCTCCTGCTCAAGTGGTGTTTGTTATCCACTCTCCACTTTGGCACCTAGATGCCGGGGCAGCGAGGATCCTCTATTGATGTAGAGGTGCTGCGGTCGGCCCGCTGCCGGGGGGAGGCGTCCATACCATCTGAA
>NZ_PJQQ01000086.1:0-1552 GCF_002858665.1 Pseudomonas sp. FFUP_PS_473 | reverse complement strand
AAGTCAGCCGAAGCCGTAGTAAGTGGCGGTTAACCGCGCCACCAAGGGCCGAACAGGTTATGCCGCCAGTAGGCGTCACTGTCTCGTTGGTAGCCGTAATGCAGAAAATTCCCACACAGGAATCTGTCAGTCGAGGTCCCGGCCAGAAGCCGAGGATGAGGGCTGGCAGTGCAGAGGTACCAAGGGCGTCAGTGACGGGGACGAACGCGGAGCCGGACACGCTGATGGAGCGGGTGCTTGCACCGGCGAACCTCAGGCGTGCGTATCAGCGTGTGGTCAGCAACAAGGGAGCGCCGGGTGCCGATGGCATGACGGTCGCTGACCTGGCTGGCTACGTGAAACAGTATTGGCCAATCCTCAAGGCCAGGTTGCTGGCCGGTGAGTACCATCCCCAGGCAGTGCGAGCGGTTGAAATCCCCAAACCGCAAGGCGGAACACGACAACTGGGTATCCCCAGCGTCGTGGATCGCCTGATCCAGCAAGCATTGCAGCAACAACTCACGCCAATCTTCGATCCGTTGTTTTCGGACTACAGCTACGGCTTTCGTCCGGGCAGAAGCACTCATCAAGCCGTTGAAACGGCCCGTTCCCATGTGGAGGCGGGCCACCGCTGGTGTGTGGAACTTGATCTGGAGAAGTTCTTTGATCGGGTCAACCACGACATCCTTATGGCTTGTATCGAGCGTCGGGTCGAAGACAAATGCGTGCTCAGGCTCATCCGCCGTTACCTTGAAGCAGGGGTCATGTCGGGCGGTGTCGTCAGCCCCCGGCAGGAAGGGACGCCGCAAGGCGGCCCGCTCTCGCCGTTGCTGTCGAACATCCTGCTCGACGAACTTGATCGTGAGCTGGAGCGGCGGGGTCATCGCTTCGTGCGCTATGCCGATGATGCGAACATTTATGTGCGTAGTCATCGGTCTGGCGAACGTGTACTGGCCAGTGTCGAGCGCTTCCTGAAGCAACGTCTGAAATTGACGGTGAATCGGAACAAAAGCCAGGTAGCGAGGGCCTGGAGTTGCAGCTATTTGGGTTATGGGATGAGTCGGCATCGGCAGCCCAGACTGAGAGTGGCGGCGATGAGTCTTGACCGCTTGCGCGGCCGGCTCAGAGAGCTACTGCGCGGTGTGCGAGGTCGCAAGATGGCCCGCATTATCGAGCGGCTGAACCCCGTGTTACGAGGGTGGGCGAGCTACTTCAAACTCAGCCAGAGCAAGCGCCCGCTTGAGGAGTTGGACGGGTGGGTCAGGCACAAACTGCGCTGTGTTATCTGGCGACAATGGAAGCAGCCCTCGACGAGAG
The DNA here is from genome assembly GCF_002858665.1 of Pseudomonas sp. FFUP_PS_473. Taxonomy (NCBI): domain Bacteria; kingdom Pseudomonadati; phylum Pseudomonadota; class Gammaproteobacteria; order Pseudomonadales; family Pseudomonadaceae; genus Pseudomonas; species Pseudomonas sp. FFUP_PS_473. The sequence goes on along the minus strand of NZ_PJQQ01000086.1, from coordinate 256 downwards.
CCCGCAACCTGATACGGCTGGGGCTGGGTGCAGAGCGTGCCTGTAAATCGACCTCCAATGGCAGGGGCCCATGGTGGAACTCGGGTGCGCCACATATGAATCAGGCGCTACCGAAGAAACTATGGGATCGCCTTGGGCTTGTCTCGATACTGGATACGATCAACCGGCTTAGCCGTATAACCTGAACCGCCGTGTACGGAACCGTACGCACGGTGGTGTGAGAGGACGGCGGGTGTGAACTCGCCTCCTACTCGAT
>NZ_PJQQ01000085.1:0-1610 GCF_002858665.1 Pseudomonas sp. FFUP_PS_473 | reverse complement strand
CCGATTCTGTTGAAAAAGTAGCTGCCTCCCAATGCCGTTGGCAAAATTGCTCTTTCAGCGAGCGTGGGGGCAAACAGCATGATGGGACAGTTACCGGGAGGACAGCAGCGCCTGTTCTACTCGTTCAACCTGGAAGATCACGTCCCGGCTCAACACCTCCTGCGCAGCATCGACCAGTGCCTGGATCTCAGTGATCTGCGCGCCTACCTGGCGGACTTCTATAGCCCCATCGGACGCCCCTCGATTGACCCGGAATTGATGGTGCGCATGCTGGTCGTCGGCTACTGCTATGGCATCCGTTCCGAGCGGCGATTGTGCGAAGAGGTGCACCTGAACCTGGCCTATCGCTGGTTCTGCCGGCTGGGTCTGGAGGACGAAGTACCCAATCACTCGACCTTCTCGAAAAATCGCCATGGCCGTTTCCGTGACAGCGATCTGTTCCGCTGGTTGTTCAAGGAGGTGCTTCGGCGCTGCATGGCAGCCGGCCTAGTCAAGGGCGCAGGTTTTGCCGTCGACGCCAGCATCATCAAGGCGGATGCCAGCCGGCAACGTGGGGTAGCGGGAGATGAAGTCGATTGGCGTGATCCAACTCTCAGCAGCCGCGCCGTGCGCGAGTACCTCAAAGCCCTTGATGAAGAGGCGCTGGCTGAAGCTCTTCCCAAGAAAATTTCGCTCACCGATCCTCAGTCCCGTTGGACAGCAGCACCAGGCGGCCCGGCTTTCTTTGCCTACTCAACAAATTACCTGATCGACACTGAGCACGGCGTGATCATGGACGTGGAAGCTACCCCGGCGCACCGTACCGCCGAAGTCGATTCGACCAGGACGATGGTCGAGCGTGTCGAAGCGCAGTTCGACCTAACACCGGAACGCCTCATCGGCGACACCGCCTATGGCACTGCCCCGATGCTGGCCTGGATGGTCGAAGAGAAGGACATCGAGCCGCATGTGCCGGTGTGGGACAAGACTGAGCGCAAGGACGACAGCCTCTCCAGTAACGACTTCCACTGGAATCCGGAAGCCAATGAATATCGCTGCCCAGCCGGCAAACCGCTACGCAGTGAATGGCGCGCCTTCACCCAGAAAAGATCGCGGGTAACCAAGGCCAACACCATCATCTACCGCTCCAGCCAAACCGACTGCGCTACCTGCTCGTTGAAAGCGAAGTGCTGCCCCAACACGCCGAATCGGAAGATCGTTCGTAGTATCCATGAGGCCGCCCGCGATGTGGCCCGGCGCATCGCCAAGACACCGGAATACCTCATCTCTCGCAGCGAACGGAAGAAGGTGGAGATGCTTTTCGCTCACCTCAAACGGATCATGAAACTCGACCGTTTACGACTGCGTGGCCTGACAGGTGCCACTGACGAATTCACTTTGGCGGCGACGGTGCAGAACCTGCGACGCATGGCCAAGCTTTTGCCTCAAGGGCCACCGCTCACGGGATAGGTACGCCTGCTGCAAGCAGAAACCCTCAAATTAACCCTCAAACCTGAGCAAGGACGCTCAGCGAAACGCCGAAAGGCAACCTGAAGTGGCTTGCAGCCACTTCGACAGCAGGCACACCTGATCGGCAGGCTGCCGCTGAAGCTACTTTTTCAACAGAATCG
>NZ_PJQQ01000083.1:0-1877 GCF_002858665.1 Pseudomonas sp. FFUP_PS_473 | reverse complement strand
GTGGTGGCGGTGTTCGGTGCGGCGAAGCCGCACTGCGCCTATCTGTTCGCCAATCGCCGCGCCAACCGCATGAAAGTCCTGGTGCATGACGGCGTGGGTATCTGGCTGGCCGCGCGGCGATTGAACCAGGGCAAGTTTCACTGGCCAGGCATCCGCCACGGCTCGGAAGTTGAACTCGACACCGAGCAACTTCAGGCGTTGGTACTGGGGCTGCCCTGGCAGCGGGTCGGTGCGGGCGGCGCGATCACAGTGCTGTAGCACCGGCCATTAGCCCATCGGTGTATCTGCGCAGAGCGTCTGCTCTGGCACAATCAGCAGCATGAACTCCTCGCCCAATCTCGACCAACTGACAGCTGAGCAACTGCGCACACTGGCCGCGCAGTTGCTGACGCAGGTCGACGTGATGGGCAAGAAAATCCACCGTGATCAAACCATCATTGAGCAGCTCACACACGAAATCGCTTGGTACAAACGGCACAAGTTTGCCAAGCGTAGCGAGCAACTGAGCCCTGACCAGGGTAGCTTGCTGGACGACCTGCTCGACACTGACATCGCCGCCATCGAGGCGGAGCTGAAAGCTGTCAATCCCCCGGTTGCTCCAGCCGAACCCCGCCAACAGCCCAAGCGCACAGCGCTGCCGGCACAATTTCCGCGCACCGTGATCCGCCACGAACCGGAGAACACCCAATGCGCCTGCGGCTGCCAGCTGCAACGCATCGGTGAAGACATCAGCGAAAAGCTGGATTACACGCCGGGCGTGTTCACCGTCGAACAGCATGTGCGTGGGAAATGGGCCTGTCGCCAGTGCGAAACACTGATCCAGGCCCCCGTGCCGGCCCAGGTGATCGACAAGGGCATCCCCACCGCCGGCCTTCTGGCTCACGTGATGGTGGCCAAATTCGCCGACCACTTGCCGCTATATCGGCAAGAGAAAATCTTTGGCCGTGCCGGCCTGGCCATCGCTCGCTCGACACTGGCGCAGTGGGTCGGACAAACCGGCGTGCAGCTCCAGCCGCTAGTCGATGCCCTGCGCGAAGCCGTGCTGGGCCAACGCGCGATCCACGCTGACGAAACCCCGGTGCAAATGCTCACCCCAGGCGAGAAGAAAACCCATCGGGCTTACGTCTGGGCCTACAGCACCACACCCTTCGCCGATCTGAAGGCCGTGGTGTATGACTTCAGTCCCAGCCGTGCCGGCGAGCATGCGCGCAATTTTCTTGGTCAGTGGAATGGCAAGCTGGTCTGCGACGACTTCGCTGGCTACAAGGCCAGCTTCGAGCAAGGCATTACCGAAATCGGCTGCATGGCCCACGCCCGCCGCAAGTTCTTCGATCTGCACGCTGCAAACAAAAGCCAGTTGGCCGAACAAGCACTGCACGCGATGGGCAGCCTGTACGAAATCGAACGGCAAGCACGGGACATGAGCGATGAAGAACGCTGGCGAATACGACAGGAAAAGGCTTCACCGATCCTCGATACACTGCATGACTGGATGCTGGCCCAGCGTGATCTTGTGCCCAACGGATCGGCCACGGCGAAAGCCTTGGATTACAGCCTTAAACGCTGGCAGGCACTGACTCGCTATGTCGAGGATGGTGCTGTGCCCATCGACAATAACCAGGTCGAGAACCAGATTCGTCCATGGGCCCTGGGGCGCTCGAACTGGTTGTTTGCCGGGTCGCTACGCAGCGGCAAACGCGCGGCGGCGATCATGAGCCTTATCCAGTCGGCCCGCATGAACGGGCATGATCCGTATGCCTATCTCAAGGACGTGCTGACACGCCTGCCGACGCAACGGGCGAGTGAGGTCGGCCAACTGCTGCCGCATCAGTGGGCGCCTGCCTGAGTCGCGCAAGGTGAGTTCGGCGTACGCTTAC
>NZ_PJQQ01000082.1:0-1925 GCF_002858665.1 Pseudomonas sp. FFUP_PS_473 | reverse complement strand
GCTGCGCCTTTTGCCCGAATCCATTGAATCCTCCTGAGGAAAGGTCAGAAGGTGTAAACCTTATTCAGGACGGGACATCAGGCACAAAAAAGCCCGCAATGATGCGGGCTTTTTTGTGTGTGCGTGATTCAGGAAGCATCAGCTGCCATTTCTGCATCATGGGCGATCAGCGCGACCAGTGCATTCTGTTGGCGGTGGGAGAGCTGGCGAAAGCGTTGCAGTAGTTCGCGTTCGTGCAGGGACAGTTCAGGGCTGTCCAGGCGCATGCTTAGCTCATCGCCCAGAGCTCCTTCCTGGATCAGACTTTGCTCCAGGCGAGCGATGATTTCAGAGTTCATGCTGCGATGGTGGTTGCGCGCAACCTCAGCAATGCGCTCACGCATTCCGTCGGGCAGGCGGACGACGAATTTGTCTGCGGTGCGGCTTGAGTAGATAGCCTGTTTCATTGGGCGCATATAATTGACCGGTTTTAGTTCAGGGGAAGCGGTTCTTGAAATTGGCCGCACGGTGACGTTACGACCACTGTTGGGGCCAAATGTTCAACCTGAATTGCGAATGAGGCGCTTATGATGCCTCACAATCGCCGGTTCCTTGGCGTCAATTCTGTGACAAATAATGAGCTGGATAAAGGCTATTTGCCAGTACCAATTATCAGAAATGCGTACTGGTTTTGAAAGTTTTCATTTTTTCGCTTATCCGTTTGAGTGATAGCTTTCTCCTCGCACCGGCAAATGGCAAGAATGGCGCGGTAGAAAACTCTAAAATTTGCGTGGTTTCCTTAACTTAAGAGCATAGTGGCTATGCAGCATGACGCAAGTGACGATTGCTTGACAGTCCAGACGGTCAAGGCCGGCCGATTGATCTACCTCATGGGGGCTTCAGGGGCCGGCAAGGACAGCCTGATCGAAGCGGCTCGTCCTGTGCTTCAAGGGCGGGGCGTAATGATCGCACGGCGTGTGATTACCCGGGCGGTGGAGGCCAAGGGGGAGGACGCTCATGGTGTTACATGGCAGCAGTTTGAGTTGCTTCGTGATCAGAGGGCGTTTGCGCTGCATTGGCAGGCTAATGGCTTGTCCTACGGTATTCCGGCGCAGATCGATGCCTGGCTGGAAGAGGGGCGGCATGTGCTGGTCAATGGTTCCCGGGCCCACTTGGTTGAGGCCCGCAGGCGCTACCCGAGCCTGTTGCCAATCTTGCTGACCGTTGATGCCAGAGTGCTGCGTGCGCGTTTGCTTGGGCGCGCGCGCGAAAGTCTTGATGACATCGAGCGTCGTCTGGAGCGTGCTCGTGCCTTGGCTTGTGTCGAGGATCGCTCGGTGCGTGTTCTGGATAACTCCGGTGAGTTGCTTGATACCGTTTCGCGCTTGTTGATGCTGCTGAGCGAGGAGGGGGTGTTGGCTGCGAAGGCGTAAATAAAGCCTACAGCTAAAAACCCCTACGGATGACATGACAAATGTCGGTGTGCTGGGTAACATGCTCGCCGACTTGCGCTGCGCAGCATTCGCTGCCGGTTTCTGCGTCTCAGTAGCTCAATTGGATAGAGCATCCCCCTCCTAAGGGGAAGGTTGGCAGTTCGAACCTGCCCTGGGACACCATTTGCCTCAACGTAGCTTGGAATGATTCCGTTCGCCTCTGGCAGGTGCCCTGAAGGGCGGCTGCATTGAGATGCATGTTTCGGTCGGGTTGCTGATGTTAGCTGCTGCTTATATATGGCTAGGGTGAGCAGGGCTTGTTAAGCATTTGAAGCCTAAAGAGAAAATCTGAAAAAACTCGAAATAATTGCTTGACGGGTGCTTCGAAAAGCGTAGAATGCGCGCCATCGGTTGAGACGAAGCGCTCTTAACCAAACGCTCTTTAACAATTGAATCAAGCAATTCGTGTGGGTGCTTGTGAAATCAGACTGATAGTCAAAAAGATTATCAGCA
>NZ_PJQQ01000081.1:0-1949 GCF_002858665.1 Pseudomonas sp. FFUP_PS_473 | reverse complement strand
AATACAAAACGCCCGATGCGATGCATCGGGCGTTTTGAGGCTGAAATAGGTGTAAACCTATTTCAGGACTAGACATGAGCCAAACACACTTACAGCAGAAAGATAGTTGCAAGCCCCAGAAAGATGAAGAAACCACCGCTGTCGGTTACAGCCGTGATCATCACGCTGGAGCCCATTGCCGGATCACGCCCCATACGCACCAGGGTCATCGGAATCAGCACACCCATCAGCGCAGCAAGCAACAGGTTCAGGGTCATTGCAGCAGTCATCACCACACCCAGCGACCAGCTGTGGTAAAGCAGGAACGCCACGATACCTATCACACCACCCCAAATAAGGCCGTTGATCAGGGCAACCGCCAGTTCCTTACGCATTAGCCGCGACGTATTCCCTGGGCTCACCTGATCAAGCGCCATAGCGCGAACAATCATGGTGATCGTCTGGTTACCGGAGTTACCACCAATACCCGCCACGATCGGCATCAAGGCTGCCAACGCCACCAGTTTTTCGATCGACCCCTCAAACAGGCCAATCACACGAGAGGCCACGAATGCAGTAATCAGGTTGATCGCCAACCAGGCCCAACGGTTACGCAGCGAGCGCCAGACCGAAGCAAAGATATCTTCCTCTTCGCGCAGACCCGCCATGCTCAGGACTTCGCTTTCGCTTTCCTCCCGAATAAGGTCAACCATTTCATCAATGGTCAGACGACCAATCAGGCGATCGTTTTTGTCAACGACTGGGCCAGAGATCAAGTCATAGCGCTCAAATGCCAGGGCCGCATCGTAAGCGTCTTCCTCGGGGTGGAAGGTCACCGGATCGCTGGCCATGACCTCGGAAACCTTTTTCTCCGGGTCATTGACCAACAGACGCTTGATCGGCAAGACGCCTTTGAGGATACCGTCATAATCGACCACGAAAAGCTTGTCGGTATGCCCCGGCAACTCTTTCAGGCGACGCAGGTAACGCAACACCACTTCAAGGCTGACATCCTCACGAATGGTCACCATCTCGAAGTCCATCAGCGCACCGACCTGGTCCTCGTCATAGCTCAGGGCAGAACGCACACGCTCACGCTGCTGAGCATCCAGGCTCTCCATGAGCTCGTGAACGACGTCGCGCGGCAACTCTGGGGCAAGGTCTGCCAGTTCGTCAGCATCCATCTCCTTGGCCGCAGCCAGGAGCTCATGATCGTCCATGTCGGCGATCAGGGTTTCTCGAACCGAGTCAGACACTTCGAGCAGGATGTCGCCGTCACGCTCAGCCTTGACCAACTGCCAAACGGTCAATCGGTCATCGAGCGGTAACGCTTCGAGAATATAGGCGACGTCGGCAGAGTGCAGATCGTCGAGCTTGCGCTGCAGCTCGACCAGATTCTGTCGATGAACCAGGTTTTCAACCAGGTCATGATGATGACCTTCCTGGCGATGCGTGAGGTCTTCAACAACACGCTGGCGCTGCAACAGCTCAACCACCTGGGCCAGGCGATCCTGCAGGCTATCTTGGGTCTTTTTTACTTCGATTTCAGTCATAGGCGAACTCCACTCCCAGCAGGGAGCACGCCGGGAGGATCAATCAGTCAGATCGTGATTGGCAAAATCAGCTATTGAGTAACTACTGGGTAAGTCCATGGTGGTATTCCACAAGCCCCGGCGGGGCTGACGGGCGCAATCATACACTGCTTGAACAATCGAAGCGCTTAAAATCTTGACTAGAACAGTCGCTTGCAACATAAAGCTCGACCGCATCCAGATACACTAATACGACGGCACTGCCACAGAGAAAAGCACATCGCCTGAGATATCAGCACAAGAAGATGGCGCACTAACTGACAATCTAGCCATTGCGCTTTACGAGAAAATTAATTTCGCGGAAATCGAGTAGGAGGCGAGTTCACACCCGCCGTCCTCTCACACCACCGTGCGTACGGTTCCGTACACGGCGGTTCA
>NZ_PJQQ01000080.1:0-2444 GCF_002858665.1 Pseudomonas sp. FFUP_PS_473 | reverse complement strand
CTGGTAACAAAATCAGCAATCCGCCCTGGGTCAAATTTCAATCGGCAGGGTGGGTCAATTTTCCATCAGCGCCAACACATTTTCGGGGCTTACAGTTCTCTCGGATGGGTGATTTTGGCGCCTGCGAAGCCAGTTTGATTCACATTTCACGTGCCCAAGTGAACCTTTCTAGGGCTGGTTGACGCAGAGGCTATTTCCGACTTTCCTTCACGAGTTATAGGATTCCATCCGAGACGGTGAAATTGTCCGCAAGGAAGCCATGCGAGCTGATGGTGTTCTCCTCGATCCGGAGAAGCAATGCCTTCACATATCCTCGTCATCGTCGTCCGGCTTGGGCAAGACGAAGTACCCTCCTCCCCAAATTCGGCCAGCGTATACAGGAGCCCCATCTGGGGAATACGATTTCCGTACACTGAAGTAGGTACTCTGAATGCCAAACTTTTCTCGAAGTTGCTCAGACAGCACCTTTACGATGGCTTGGCGCTCACGCAGATCACGCCCGCGATCCAAGTCGTCCAACGAAGCAAGATAGCGCCCCTTGAGATTCGGTTTGACCCGACCTGCCTTGATCAGGGCTCTGACATAGGGGTGGGTGTTGTTCTGGAACCAGAGCCAGCAGCCACCGCATTCATGGACGGCTTCCTTGGCAGTCGAGTTCTCCAGCATAAGGACACGATTTAAAAAGTCCAAATCTACAGCGTCGACCTCACCCGTTGAGACACTCATACAGGATTTGAAATCAAAGCAGGCCTTGGAAAAAGCCTCCTGTAGCTCTTCATCATCCAAACCATCAATGCTCATGGGGAGTTGGTCGCACACGAGGATGTGATCAACATGAGTCTCGGAAATAAGCCCTTGGTCAATCAAGCACAGGATGTCGTATTGGAGCAGGCGCGCCGTCGGCATATCAGGCACGACGATGCCCACTCCAGTCCACATCTTCTGAGTGAGTTCGAGACCTGGTATCACGTTGCCGTCGTAGCCATTAGCCTCAATCTTTTTGATTTGCCGACGGTAGTTCCCGGGGTACCGCCAGCGCCATTCTGAACATTCACTCGGCTTATCGGACGCGTAGGGGCCATCGGCTATATACCGGTACTGATTGTCGGCATCCTCCCGCATCACGCCATCGATTGGCGTTCCATCCTGAAGGGAGGCCAGCTCGCCAACCCACTGGATCACTGGCTGGAGGCCCCCTTCTTCGGCAGTTTTTTGGGGAAACGTGATGGCGTACTGAGTTACCACACCATTCTGCGCGGCAACACCGTCACGCACAGCAATCAGATCAGCCAGACTAAATCTCGCAAAACAGACCGCTGGATGATCGCCCTGGATAGTTCTGTTGCCGTCGCGGATGCCGTAGGTAGGCCAAAGATAATGCATACGTAAGGCGACCCTGAGAAGAAGTCCCGCCGACCAATCATCGTCATCTGGCTGGCAGTAAGATGGAAAAGATTCAGGTATAAATTCAGGGCACGACCGACTTCTGAGATCAACATCGCGAAAAAAATGCGCCACGCGAGGCACAATGGCACTATTAACTTCTTTAACCATGTCGAAGCCCTCCACTCATCCGGAATGATACGTCCATGCACTTATCCATCCACCAATATGCAAACCCTCAATCGACAACCTCATAAACCATAGACACTACCGACCAAAATCGCAAGCAACCCACAGAAACTTTCCGCTCGCCTAAAACACAAGTAATTCAAATATTGAAATTAAAAAATCCAAGGCAGACAGTCATATTCCGACCAATAAAACACGCAAAATATTTACTCGGTCGCGATCCTAGGCATTGCAAACCTTTAACCTGTTATTGATAACCATGTGGCGACAAACGACTGATTTCCCTTTGATAAAATTTACTCTATCTCTCCATGCAAACACATCAACCCGCGCAGACCTCTGCAATAAACGTCTAACTCACCACAATTTTCTAGACCAGCCTCAGGCAAAATATAGACCACGAGTAAATCGCACAACCATCAACACACCAAACCTCAACATATCCCCAGCACCCGCCCCTCAACCCAACCTCTTGACACAACACGAATCCTGTACTTAATTACCCAGACACACAGCCAATCCATTACTCACCCATGAACCACCATCACGTTCTCATAACTGGACACGAACAGCAGAAAATCAAATATGAAAAACATCCAAACTCAATATCTTCCCACACTACTGAATTGCAATATCGACAAACGGAAAAGTTATCGAGATCAAACAAACCTCTCAAACACAACATGGAAGCTTACCACCATGAAAATTTTTCGGATTAGGCAAGCTTGGATTTCAGACGTATTCGGAGAAACTGCCCAGAACAAAGATAAGCCAAATACCCAGACTCTAGAGGTGTGAATCGCCCCTGGTTCCCTAGACACCTCCAAGCCTCATAATGAGGCCCAAATAGGAGGTGCCATGAGTCGCCAGCG
>NZ_PJQQ01000007.1:0-188484 GCF_002858665.1 Pseudomonas sp. FFUP_PS_473 | reverse complement strand
TTCTTCGGGGTAACGCTGACGACTCATGGCACCTCCTATTTGGGCCTCATTATGAGGCTTGGAGGTGTCTACGAAACCAGGGGCGATTCAGTTCAATTGCCGGCTGTAACCGAAATTGCGACCATCGCGTCTACCCACCAATGCCATGTCGGTCACCTCATCTGCCGTTCACCGATCCTCACCCCACGTCATCCCGCCAAGAATGTTGAGTGTTATCAGGGATCAAGGCCCCTGCGACCTGTGGGGAATGTCCACTACGCGGGACTGGCGGCTCCTTACGACCGGGAATCGCATTCCGGGAGCAAGGGCATCTCATGATCTGGCCTCCTTAACACCGTTACCGGTGGGCGGGTGGAGGCAGTGCTGGCTGACTAAACCAACGCCTGAAGATCCTGAGCCAGGTGCAAGCAGCAATGCGATGACCGGGGGATGCCTGACTGTCAGTCAGGCGCAGTCCATTCCCTGGTCTGCGGCACCATCATCTGCAGCGCTGTTGCGGGTGACTTTGGTGTTTGTCACGAGGGGAGTTGTCGCACCGTTCATATAAGAGAAGAGGTCGCGACCGCTCTTGAAGTGACCTAGCAAGCCGCTGGATGCCAATCGCTTATGTGGATAACCGCCACGGTATGACAGTTCACTGAACAGGCTGCTGTTTGGGTAGCCTTTTTACTGTGGCGGGGTCTGAGTTGTGTGGTGTGTTGAGATTGCTATCGCGGGCAAGCCCGCTCCTACAGGGTGGACTGCCCCCGAGAAATTGGACACAAATCCAACCCTTGGTGGGCAGTCCAAGGATCTGTGCAGGACAGTGCATTTGATCGAATCAGTGTGCATCGCAGGCAAGGCTTCAGAGGATGGCTGCCTGAAAGGAGTTCGCACGAACAACTGCCAGAAACAAAAAAGGCCCACCTTTCGGTGAGCCTTCTTTGGTACTGCGTATGGTGCCGGCACCAGGAATCGAACCCGGGACCTACTGATTACAAGTCAGTTGCTCTACCATCTGAGCTATACCGGCTTAGGGGCGCTATTATAGCCATCGGTTTGGTTATGTAAACCACTTCTGCAGCACTTATTGCGTAGGTTTTTTCCTTTCATTCTCTGCCGCCCGTTTTTGCCCTGCAACGGCGGCGGTTTTTGGCGCTTTTGGCGTGTGATCTGGCGGTGCTGAAAGCCTTATTCACAATCGCTATGTCACGTTACTGTCGCGCTCCAGTCCTTTAAAACAGTCGTTTGTGTTTGCGCAAATGGCTGTTTTTTCTCGCTTAAAATGTGTGACTAAAAAATGACCAGGCGCTGTTTTGCCTTGGATCCAAGGCTTTTGAGGGGTTTGTGGGAAAACCATCAACAGAGTTATCCACAGGCTGTTCACTGCTGCTGGTTGCGTTCGGCCAGTAGCATCAGGTTGCGCGGGGTGAGGGCGTAGTCGCAGAACTGTCCGAGCTGCACGCGGTAGCCTTGGGCTTGCAGGTAGAGGGCGCGGTCGAGCACCAGCCACAGTTCCAACGGCCGGCGGAACAGGTTGCGCAGCAGTTCCAGGTTGCGCACTTCGGCCAGCCTTGTTTGGCCTGCGGCTTCCAGGGCATCCCAGTCGGGGTTGCCGTGCAGGGGCAGGTTTTTGAGGGCGGCGAGGTCGCGGCAGTAGTCGGCAAAGGGCTTGTCTAGCCAACTGCTGGGCAGTGACGGGGTAGGCAGGTAGGCGTCGATGCCGCGCTGTTGGCGTTGCAGCAGGTCGAAGCCGAGGCGGCGGGCCATGGACAGGTCGCGTTGGCGGCGTACCCGGGCGCCAGCGGTGACGGTTTCGCTCAGCGGCAGGCCGAGGTCGTCGAGGCTCAGTTGCAGCGCCGAGGCCTGGGCTGCACTCGACAGGGGTTGGTAGAGCGGGCCTTGGGTGCGGTTGTAGCAGCACGGGGCAATGGCCAGTTGGTTGCAGCCACGGGCGCTGGCCAGTTGTATCAAGCGTACGTGCAGGTCGCCGCAGGCGTGCAGGGCCACAGGGGTGTGTTGTGGGCTGAGTTGCTGGGCGGTGTTGTCGGCCAGCACATCCTGCAGGCGGTGTTCGGCGTTCAGGCCGTGGTGTTGGCTAAGCGCTTGGCCGGCTTGTACCAGGGCCGGGTCGTATTCCAGGCAGGTCAGGTGCTGGTCGTTGTGCAGCAGGCGGCGGCCCAGGTGGCCTTTGCCCGCGCACCAGTCGAGCCAGTGACGCGGGGTGTGGGTAAAGCCCAGGTGGCTGGCGAAGGCTTCGATCTGCTGCCATTTGCGCCCCGGCACGTCGACGTTCAGCCGCGGCGGGGCCGGGGTGATGGCGATTACGGGCAGTTCGCCGACCGCCGCCAGTTGCGCGGCCTGTGCCGCCAGCTGTGGATAAGGCGCCGGTGCGTCGAGTGTTTCCGGGTGATTATGGGCGGCTTCGGCGTCGCTCAGTGTGCGTTGGCGCAGCCATTGGGCCAGGGCCGGGTGCTCGGTTTCCCACGGCAACTGGCGTTCGGTGAACGGGCGCGGGCGCCAGAGTGCCTGGTGTTGCAGCAGGAAGTGGTCAAGGGCCTGGAAGCGGCTGAGCAGGTGCGCGTCAGCCAGGGCAGCAGCGGGGCCGGAGGCGGCCCCGCTTGCCGGTTCAGCGGCCTTGGCAGGCATCGACTCGCAGCCAGCGTTCGAGCAGCTTGAAGCCGTTTACCAGCAGGAAGGAGATCAGCAGGTAGAACAGCCCGGCCGCGAAGAAGATCTCTACCGGCAGGTAGGTGCGGGCGATGATGGTACGCGCCATGCCGGTGAGTTCCAGCAGGGTGACGGTACTGGCCAGGGCACTGGCCTTGAGCATCAGGATCACTTCGTTGCTGTAGGCCGGCAGGCCGATCCGTGCGGCACGCGGCAGCATGATGTAGAACAGCGCCTTGGCCTTGGACATGCCCAGCGCCCGTGCCGCTTCGATCTCGCCCCGTGGGATGGCCTGCAGCGCACCGCGCAGGATCTCGGCGATGTAGGCGGCGGTGTGCAGGGTCATGGTCAGCACCGTACACCAGAACGGGTCACGCAGGTACGGCCACAGGGCGCTGCTGCGCACGGCGTCGAACTGGGCCAGGCCGTAGTACACCAGGAATAGCTGCACCAGCAGCGGGGTGCCACGGAAGAAGAAGATGTAGCTGAAGGGCACGGCACGTACATACCAGTGCCGCGACGAGCGGGCGATGCCCAGCGGGATGGCCAGGATCAGCCCGGCGATCACCGCGATGGCGACCAGTTCCAGGGTGAGCGTGGCGCCTTGGGCCAGGCGTGGCAGCCACTTGATGATGACTTCCCAGTTCATTGGTTGGCCCTCGCGAAGCCGCGTGCGGCGCGTTTTTCCATGAAGTGCATGCCGGTCATGGCGATGATGGTCAGGCCCAGGTAGATGAAGGCGGCAACCATATAGAAGGTGAACGGCTGTTTACTGACCGTCACGGCGATCTGCGAGTGACGCATGATTTCTTCCAGGCCGATCACCGAGACCAGCGCGGTGTCTTTCATCAGGATCATGAACAGGTTGCCCAGGCCGGGCAGGGCGATGCGCCACATTTGCGGCAGGATCAGTTTCGAGAAGATCCGGCCCTTGGACAGGCCCAGGGCCAGGCCTGCTTCACGGTGGCCCTTGGGGATTGCCAGGATCGCACCACGGAAGACTTCCGTGGCATAGGCGCCGAAGCACAGGCCCAGGGCGATGACGCCGGCGGCGAAGGCGTTGAGCTCCAGGCCAGGGATGTTCAGGGCTTCGCCCAGCCGGTTCATCAGGCTGACGGTGCCGAAGTAGATCAACAGTACCCACAGCAGTTCAGGTACGCCACGTACCAGTGTGGAGTAGAAACCACCGAGCCATTGCAGGGGTTTGTATGGCGAGGTTTTGGCCAGGGCGCCGAGCAGGCCCAGGACCAGCCCCAGTGCCAGGGCACACAACGCCAGTTTGACGGTCATCAAGGTACCGGCAGCAAGTGCCGGGCCGAATCCGTAGAGGTCGATATTCATGGGCAGGTTTGTTCAAGGGACGGGCACCGCCGCCAGGGCGGTGCCGGTCGGGCGGATCAGTAGATACTGAACGGGAAGTACTTGTCGTTGATCTTCTTGTACGTGCCGTCGGCGATGATTTCTTTCAGCGCAGCATTCAGCTTCTCACGCAGTGGGTCGCCTTTACGCACGGCGATACCGACTTCGTCACTCTCGACCACCGGGTCGCCCTTGAACTCGTAGTTCTTGCCAGCGTCGGTTTTCAGCCAGTCATAGTTGACGTACTTGTCGGCGAGGATCGCGTCGACCCGGCCGGAGGTCAGGTCCAGGTAGGCGTTTTCCTGGGTGTCGTAGAGCTTGATGTCGATGTCGCTGCCGTAGTTGTCTTCCAGCCAGGTGCCGGCGAGGGTGGCGCGCTGGGTACCGATCACCTTGCCTTTGAGCGAGGCCTTGTCGGTTTTGAAGTCGACGTTTTTCGGGGCGATGAACTGCAGTTTGTTCGAGTAGTAGCGGTCGGTGAAGTCAACGGCCTGCTTGCGCTCGTCGGTGATCGACAGCGAGGAGATCAGGAAGTCGAACTTCTTGGCGTTCAGGGCCGGGATGATGCCGTCCCAGTCCGAGGTGACGACGTCGCATTCGACTTTCATCTTGGCGCACAGGGCGTCGCCGATGTCTTTGTCGAAGCCGACGACCTGGCCGCTGGCATCCTTGTTGTTGAACGGCGGGTAGGCCGCCTCGATGCCCATCTTCAGTTTTTCAGCAGCCATGGCATTGGCCGAAAACACCAGCGTGGCGGCAGCGGCCAGGAGGAATTTCTTATAGCTCTGCATGCGTGTTGCTCCGTTAGCGGTTGCTGGACATGAATTGTTTGCAGCGCGCCGAGTTCGGGTTTTCAAAAACCTGCTGCGGCGATCCTTGCTCTTCGATCAGGCCTTGGTGCAGGAAGATCACTTCGCTGGACACCTGGCGGGCAAAGCCCATTTCGTGAGTAACCAGTAGCATGGTTCGCCCTTCTTCGGCCAGCGCACGGATCACGTTGAGCACTTCCTGGACCATTTCCGGGTCCAGTGCCGAGGTGGGCTCGTCAAACAGGATGACCTTGGGTTGCATGGCCAGGGTCCGGGCGATGGCGGCCCGCTGTTGTTGCCCGCCAGACAACTCGGCGGGGTAGGCGTGGCGCTTGTGGTGAATGCCGACCTTGTCCAGCAGTGCTTCGGCGGTCTCGATGGCTTCGGCCTTGCTCTGGCCCAGCACGCGACGGGGCGCCTCGATGATGTTGTCGAGGATGGTCATGTGCGGCCAGAGGTTGAAGTTCTGGAAGACGAAGCCGATCTCGCTGCGCAGGCGATTGATCTGCTTGTTGTCGGCGGCGATCAGCTCGCCGTTTTTCGCGGCCTTCAGGCGCAGCTCTTCACCCGCGACGAGGATTTGGCCTTGATGCGGGTTTTCCAGCAGGTTGATGCAGCGCAGCAGGGTGGACTTGCCTGAACCCGAAGACCCCAGAATCGAGATCACGTCGCCGTCGCGTGCGGTCAGCGAAATACCCTTGAGTATCTCCACGTCACCGTAGCGTTTGTGCAGGTTGCGGATTTCAAGCGCGGGCGTGGCCTGGGCCATGTGCGGTCCTCATGAGTTCTGATGCGCTCCTGCTGTTGTAGGCCTTCCTGGCTTGGCGCCACGCTAGCATAGCGTTCTGACGGCCGCCAACAGCGTCGGGCGGGGCAATCGGCTGGGGTGAGGGCAGGTGTCGCATCGTTGCAGCGGACTGTCGCGCCAATGTCCGCCTGCTCCCATTTCCAGGGCCGGAGCCTTGATGAAAAAAGGCGCGATGGTGCCAGTTTTGGCCGGTACTGGGAAGCCGTATTTAGTCCTGTGCCCTCTGGGCTGCCTGTGGGTTGCACTTCCGGGTTGCACTTTTATTGCGCAAAAAATGTGCAGGGGTGTTACCACTGGCCGATTTCGGTGCACCTGCATGTATGTGTAACTGAGTATTTCGGTAATCTGAGGTGCGATGCCCTTGAATAATGGCCTTTTGGCCAGCCTTTGGCCAAAAGGCCCGCAAGGCTCGTTGTAGGGGGTTGTGCTGAATGCGGAGCAACTGCTGAAAAATTTTGGCGCAGTTCTTGCTCAAGGCATGGGTAACAGGACGTATCAGTCTTTCTTTACGAAGGGTGTGATTCAGGATTAGAGCGCCCATTCCTCGCTATAGGTAGTGTTATGAGCGGTACGCACAACTCCAATGACCTCGCTCAGGGGCTCAAGCAACGGCATGTCACCATGCTGTCCATCGCGGGTGTAATCGGTGCCGGTTTGTTCGTCGGCTCCGGCCATGCCATCGCCGAAGCCGGCCCTGCCGTGCTGCTGGCCTATGCCGCTGCCGGTACGCTGGTGGTACTGGTGATGCGCATGTTGGCTGAAATGGCCGTGGCGTCGCCGGATACCGGTTCTTTCTCCACCTACGCCGACAAGGCCATCGGCCACTGGGCCGGTTTCACCATCGGCTGGTTGTACTGGTGGTTCTGGGTGTTGGTGATCCCGTTGGAGGCCAACGCCGCCGCGACCATTTTGCACGCCTGGTTCCCTGATATTGCGATTTGGGCCTTTACCCTGATCATTACCCTGTTGCTGACCGCAACCAACCTGTTCAGCGTGAAGAACTACGGCGAGTTCGAGTTCTGGTTCGCCTTGATGAAGGTGGTGGCGATCATCGGCTTCATCATTCTCGGGCTGGCGGCGATCTTCGGTTTCATGCCGAACAGCCAGGTCAGTGGTGTCAGCCACCTGTTCGATACCCAGGGCTTCATGCCTAACGGGATGGGGGCGGTGCTGGCAGCCATGCTGACCACCATGTTCTCGTTCATGGGTACTGAGATTGTCACCATTGCCGCGGCCGAATCGAAAGACCCTTGCAAGCAGATCACCAAGGCGACCAACTCGGTCATCTGGCGGATTTGCCTGTTCTACCTTGTTTCGATCTTTATCGTCGTGGCACTGGTGCCGTGGAACCATGGCCCGCTGGCAGAAGTCGGTTCGTACCAGACGGTGTTGAACCTGATCGGCGTGCCGAATGCCAAGGTGATCGTCGACATCGTCGTGTTGATCGCAGTAACCAGCTGCCTGAACTCGGCGCTGTACACCTCTTCGCGCATGCTGTTCTCCCTCAGCAAGCGTGGTGATGCCCCGGCAATTGCCCAGCGCACCAACGCCAGCGGCACGCCGCACTGGGCGGTGCTGTTGTCGACTGCTGCTGCGTTCCTGGCCGTGTTCGCCAACTATGTCGCGCCGGCGGCGGTGTTCGAGTTCCTGCTGGCCAGCTCTGGCGCTATTGCGCTGCTGGTGTACCTGGTGATTGCCATCTCGCAACTGCGCATGCGTCGTCAGCGCATGGCCCGTGGTGAGAAGATCGTCTTCAAGATGTGGCTGTTCCCGGGCCTGACCTGGGCGACCATCCTGTTCATCGTTGGCATCCTGACGGTCATGCTGATTCGCCCGGACCATCGGGTGGAGATCATCGCGACTGGCCTGCTGACCATCGCCGTGGTCGCTGCGGGCCTGCTGACGGCGCGCAAGCACAAGGCCCTGGCCGCTGGGCGTGCCGCCGTACTGAACAACTGATACAAGGCTGTTGAGCAAAAAGGCCGCTCCCTTTCGGGTAGCGGCCTTTTTGCTACTGTGGGAGCGGGTCTTGCCCGCGATGCAGGCACCGCGAACTCACTGACACCCCACTGACCCTATCGCGGGCAAGCCCGGCTCCTACAGGATGAGCTGCAGCCCTGTTATGCCGGGCGCTTTTGTACTTTCGAGACGGCTTCCGAGGCAGCGACATAGGCTTCCTGGAATTCGTCGCTCTCCAGCCAGGCCATGGCGGTGGCTTCGTCGGCATCGTCGAGCCATTTGCGGTAGGCGCAGAAGACCATGACGATGTAGTCGGTCGATTGCTCTTCCTTGTGCCCCTTGAGCACCAGGGCCAGCAACGGGTCGACGAGGAACACCGCGATCATTGCCTGCAGGCCGTTGTCTTGCGCCTGGGCTTGTTTCATTTTTTCGAACAGGGCGTTGTAGCTGCCCGAGTTCATGGCCTTGTTGAATACCTGCTCAACACCCACGCTGGAGGCGTCCGACGAGCTCTTGACCGCCTGCCCACTGCGCACCATTCGGTTTTCCCGGGCCTTGTTGGCGGCGCGTTTGGCGCGTTTCTGTTGTTTGCTGCTGGAGGCCATCGATGAAATCCTTGAAATAAGCTGATGCGTCCGGCTATTGAAACGCAGTTGGTCAGGAAACCCAAGCTGCGTCTGGTGCGTTGTGGTGGGCGGCGGGTGGCTCAGGCAGGCAATGACAGTGGCTGGGTGCTCGGCTCAATCCGGTGTTCGGTGGTCGCTCTTTCGTCTTCCTCGATCACCCGTGAAGCACGGTCGACCAGTAGTGGGTCCGGCTGGTGGGCGACTTTCAGGTTCTTGCCCGGGTAGTCGAGTGAGTGCAGGAAGTGGCGAATGCAGTTAAGGCGCGCGCGCTTCTTGTCATCCGACTTGATCACGGTCCAGGGGGCATCGGCAGTGTCGGTGTGGAAGAACATGGCTTCCTTGGCCGCGGTGTAGTCGTCCCAGCGGTCCAGCGACTTGATGTCGATGGGCGAGAGTTTCCAGTGCTTGAGCGGGTCGTCGCGGCGCGAGATGAAGCGTCGCAGTTGTTCTTCGCGGTCCACTGAGAACCAGTACTTGAACAGCAGGATGCCGCTGTTGCAGAGCATGCGCTCAAGGTCCGGCGCCTGGCGCATGAATTCCAGGTACTGCAGCGGGGTGCAGAATTCCATCACCCGCTCGACGCCAGCGCGGTTGTACCAGGAGCGGTCGAAGAAGACCATTTCACCCGCCGTGGGCAGGTGCTGGATGTAGCGCTGGAAGTACCACTGGCCTTTTTCCTGCTCGGAAGGCTTCTCCAGGGCGACGATTCGCGCGCCACGCGGGTTCAGGTGCTCCATGAAGCGTTTGATGGTGCCGCCTTTGCCCGCCGCATCACGGCCTTCAAAAAGCACGACGATCCGTTGCCCGGTTTCCTTGACCCAGTTCTGCACCTTGAGCAGTTCGATCTGCAACTCGTGCTTGGCCTTTTCGTATTCGAGGCGGCGCATGCGGTTGCGGTACGGGTAGCGGGCCGGCAGCTTCGCCGAGGAGCTGTCTTCGTTCGAACCATGGGGCGCGGAAATTACTTGCAGGGCCATGGGCTGCTGGCTGGCCGTGCTGATTTCGGCTTCAAGGTTTTTCACGGCGACCGGTTTGCTGGTGCTGCGTGCTCGGCGGGTGCGTGGTGCAGTGGCTTTGCGCGGGGCGCTTTTGCTGGTGCTGAGCGTTGCGGTTGGCGTGGTGCTTTCAGGCAAGGCGTTGGGAAGGGGGTGGGCGGTTGATTCTTCGCTCATGGGAGACCTGTGTTCTCTCTCGGATGTCTAAAAGCATTTTAGGGATCCAAAAGTGATGGCACATTGACTCTTATCAATAGGGCGTCGCTTTGCCGCAAGGTGATTAAACCCCGGAAAACAAAAAACCCGCACTAGGCGGGTTTTTTGATGTTTCAGATGATGCTGGCACCATCTGAACTGAATGATGGTGCCCAGAGACGGAATCGAACCGCCGACACGGGGATTTTCAATCCCCTGCTCTACCGACTGAGCTATCTGGGCAACGGGGCGCATTAAAAGGCTTTTTCGGACTTAGGTCAAGCAAGTTTTGAAAAATTTTTTAATTAATACCGTCGCTTACGATTTTACGGGGTTATTCGGCCGGTGGAACGTAGCCTTCGGCCTTGGCGTAGTCCTCGCCGGAGAAGAACTTGTCCATCTCGCCCTGCAGGTACTTGCGGTCTTCGGCGTTCATCATGTTCAGGCGCTTCTCGTTGATCAGCATGGTCTGGTGTTTCTGCCAGTCGGCCCAGGCTTTCTGCGAGATGTGGTTGAAGATGTCTTCGCCCTTGGCGCCTGGGTAGGGTTGGCGCTCCAGGCCTGGCAGTTCTTCTTTGTACTTGCGGCACATTACGGTACGGGTCATGACGACTCTCCTGAATTCAAGGCATCGGCTGCGCGTTTGAGCAGCTTTTTCACCGGGGCGGCAAGGCCCAGGCGCGGCGGGGTGGCGAGGTTATACCAGAGCCAGTCGGCCTCGGCCACGTGCTCGCCGCGGCTGTCGACGCGCACCAGCCAGGGTTCGATGGCCAACTGGAAGTGGCTGAAGGTGTGGGTCAGGCCGCTCAGTGCCTGACGGCTGTCCAGGGTCAACTGGTGCTGTTCGGCAAGGTGCTCAAGGTCGGCCAGGGTATCGAGCTCGGGCAGGCTCCAGAGCCCGCCCCAGAGGCCGCTGGAGGGCCGGCGATAAAGCAGGATCGCGCCTTCACGGTTGGCCAGCAGGGGCATCAGCGTACTGCGCTTTGGCAGGGCTTTGCGCGGCTTGGGCAGCGGGTAGCGGGTTTCCTGGCCGAGCAGGTGCGCTTCACAGCCGCGTTTGAGCGGGCAGAGCAGGCAACTGGGCTTGCTGCGGGTACACAGGGTGGCGCCCAGGTCCATCATCGCCTGGGTGTAGTGGTTCACCCGGCTATGCGGGGTAAAACGCTCGGCGGTGGCCCACAGCGCCTTGGCCACCTTCGGTTCGCCGGGGTAGCCCTCCTGGGCACTGTAGCGGGCCAGTACCCGTTTCACGTTGCCGTCGAGGATCGGCGCGCGCAGGCCCATGCTGATGCTGGCAATGGCGCCGGCCGTGGACAGGCCGATACCGGGCAAGTCGGTGAGTTTTTCCACGTCTCGGGGAAACTCGCCGGCGTACTGCTCGACAACGATCTTCGCGGTTTTCTGCAGGTTGCGGGCGCGGGTGTAGTAGCCCAGGCCCGTCCACAGGTGCAGCACTTCGTCTTCCTCTGCTGCGGCCAGCGCTTCAACGGTCGGCAGAGCGTCCATGAAGCGCCCGAAGTAGTTGAGCACGGTGCTCACCTGGGTCTGCTGCAGCATGATTTCCGACACCCACACCCGATAGGGGGTGATGCCCTGTTGCCAGGGCAGGTCGTGGCGGCCGTGTTGGTCGTACCACTCCAGTACGGCACTGGAGAACTGCTCGGGACTCATTGCTTGAACAGCCCCTTGAGTGCGTCTTTCAATTCTGGAGATACCTTATCGCCTAACTTTTCGTTGATCTTTTCGCTGAGTTTGTCACCGGCCAGCTTCGCCGCCACCTTGCCCAGGCCGTCCTTGTCGACACGGCAGGCCTTGGCGCCCAGCTCCAGCGGGCCACGGCAATGCAGTGGCCACTCAAGGCCGACGTAGCGTGAATTGACCTGGCAGGCCGGGTCGGGCATGTCGCGCTTGTCACCTTCGATGATCACGCCAACGCGGTAGTCCATGCCCAACACCCGCAGGTCGAGGTCGCCGGCACCGTTGACGGTCAGGCCAGGAATCCGCACTTTCAGGTCCGGGTTGCTGGCCACGCCATTGCGCAGTACCAGGCTGCCTTTGAGTTCCTCGAATGGGGTGTCCTTGCCGCGAGGCTCGCCACTCAATGCCTTGCGGTTGAGTGTGGCGATCCCTTGGCAGAGTTGTTGTTCAAGGTTGGCATTGACCAGCACGCCGTTGTTGATGGCGAAGCTGGCGTTGCCGTTGAGGGTGTCGATCAGCGCTTTCTGGCTGTTGCCGCTGGCGGTCAGGTCGCTCGTGAGGTCGAGCAGGCCCTTGAGCGGCGAGCTGTCGTCCTCGCCCTTGATGAAGTGTTCCACGGGTACCCGGTTGATCTGCGTGTTCAGGCCGATTTGCGGGATCGCCGGGCGCACGTCGAGCTTGCCCTTGCTCTCGAAGTCGCCGTTGTACAGGCCGCCGCGCAGGGTTTCCAGGGTGAGCAAGCCGCCCTGGCCGCTAGCTTTGAGGCTGGCGTCTTCGATCGGCAGTTTTTTCAGGGTCAGCAGTCCGAAGTTCAGGTCGGCTTGCAGGTCGAGTTGGCGCAGGCGCTCCACGGGCAGCAGGGTGTCACTGCTCCAGGCCACTTGAGTCGGCGCGTCCGGCAACGGCGTGGTGCCTCCACCGGCGAGTGCGCCGGCTTCCTTGCCTTTGACCTCGGCCTTGCGTGCGGCGCTGGCACTGGCGGCGGTTTCGCTTTTAGTCGGCAGGTAGCGGTCCGCATCGAACTTGTCGGCCTTGAGCTGCAGGCGCAGGGCCTGTTTGGCGAAGTCGTCGATGGCTACCCGACCGCTGAAGGTGCTGTCGTCGAGTTTTACCGTCAGGTCTTCCAGGGCCAGGCTGGTGCTGCTGCCTTGCAGGCGGCTGACCAGTTCGAATTTGCTCAGGGCGGTGGTGTCGGCCATCGCTGGCAGGGGGTAGCCGATGCTGTCGAGGAAGGTCCGCAGGTTGAGCTGGGCGATGGACAGGCCGCCAGTGATTTTCGGTGCCTTGTCCAGGTCGCGCAGGTTCAGCTCGCCGAGGGCGCGCAGTTGGTTGGCGGACACCTTCAGGCTGTTCCATTCGGCGACATTGGCGGCCAGGTCAACCAGCAATTGGCCCTGGGCGGCAAAGGTCATGGTCTTGCCCTGCAGCGGCTCGCCGGAGGCTTCACCGGTGAGTTTCATGTCTTCGAGCTGGTAGCGCTTGAGGGCGCGGTCAAAGCGCAGTTCACCGTTCAGCTCGGTGCGGGCGCGCAGCACCGGCTGGCCGACGCTGAGGAATGCGGTGAGTTTCAGCGGGATGTCGACCCCTTCATGCACCGCCCCCGTACTCAGTTGGATGCTGTCGGCATTGAAGGTCTGGCCGTTGCGTGCATCGCTGTACTGCACACGGGCGTTGTTTACGGTGAGGCTGTCGATGTCCAGCTTGACCGGGCGCTCGTTGGCCGTGGTCGCCTGGCTGGTTTCGGCCGGTGCCGGTGTAGCCGTAGTAGCGGGCGTCGTGGTTGTGGCAGGGGTGGTGCCTGGCAATGGCTTGCCGAAGTCTTCCCAGTTGCCATGGCCGTTTTCGTCACGGGCCAGGGTCAGGTTCAACCCTTCGACCCGGACATCGCTCATTTGTACTTCGCGGCGCAGCAGGGGCAGCACGCGCACGGAAAGGCCAAGCATCTTCAGGTCGGCGAACGGGGTTTTCGGGGTGTTCAGGGTCGCGATGCTGGCGTCGTGCAGTTCCAGGCCCAGCCAGGGGAACAGGCTCCAGCCGATGTCGCCGTTGAGGGTCAGCTCAATGTTGGCCTTGTCGCGAGCCAGCTGGCGAATCTCGTCTTTGTAGTCGTTGGGATCGAAGAGGTGGGTCAGGGCGAAGCCCAGAGCCACAATGATCAGCAACAACCCGAGAATTACCAGCCCCAGGATTTTGCCGAACGCTTTCATGGGCGAGTCCTTGTAGTCCGATTTTTAGAAAATTCAGCCGCAGAGTATAGCGCTGCGCATTTGGTTGCCGGTTTAAGTGCGTGCCCCAGCGTTATACGGTTGCGGACAGCTCCAGCGGTAGATCGAGTTGGCTTGCCAGCGCCTGAATGGCCACGCACTTGGTCATGGCCTGCAAGCGCAGTGTTTGCCCGGCTTCGCGGGCCATACGCTGTGCTTCGCTGACCAGTCGCAGGCCCACCCCGCGTCGACGCGTCACGCTGCGCACGCACAAGTGCGACAGGCGCCAGACGTCATGCTGAGGCGTAAGGCGGGCAGCGCCTAGCAGACGATCGTTGAACCGCGCTGCGATCAGGCTGCCGTCGGCCAAGGCTGCGGCCAACCAGGCTTCGGCGGTTTCGCCAGGGGCAAACAGATCGGCAGGTGCATCGGCGTAGATCTTCGCCAGGTCCAGCCGGTCTTGTTGGCTCGGTGTACGCACGGCTTCGACAACGACAGGCATGTAGGTTCCTCGTGACAGGTCAGTTAACTAAAAAAGGACGATATCAGATTGCTTTCAGTGAGCCCGGCAAATGGTACCCTTTCGCGGTTTTCAGGTGCCTGTGTAGCGTTTTGCCGCATTTTACTGATTGCCTGCCGCTAGAACGTTCGCTACCCGCGTGCGCCAAGGTCGAGGGCGGATGTGGGGCCTGCGAACCGTCCAGATCGATAAGGGAAAACAATAAATGAGCAGCATTACGGCAGGTGCGATTGTTCCTGCACCGAGCTTTTTGTCCAAGGAGCGCATCATCGCCCAGCCGGGCTTCAACCGCTGGCTGGTGCCGCCGGCAGCCTTGGCGATTCACCTGTGTATCGGCATGGCCTACGGCTTTTCGGTGTTCTGGTTGCCGCTGTCCAAGGCCATTGGTATCAGTGCGCCGGTTGCCTGCTCGGCAGACATGGGTTTTCTGGCTCAGGCGTTTTCCTCGAGCTGTGACTGGCCGATCTCGATGCTGGGCTGGATCTACACGCTGTTTTTCATTTTTCTCGGCTGTTCGGCAGCGATCTGGGGCGGTTGGCTTGAGCACGCCGGGCCACGCAAGGCCGGTGTGGTGTCAGCGCTGTGCTGGTGCGGCGGCCTGCTGATTTCGGCGTTGGGTGTGTACACCCACCAACTGTGGCTGATGTGGCTGGGTTCCGGGGTAATTGGCGGTATTGGCCTGGGGCTGGGGTACATCTCACCGGTGTCGACCTTGATCAAGTGGTTCCCGGACAAACGCGGCATGGCCACCGGTATGGCGATCATGGGCTTTGGTGGCGGGGCCATGGTTGGTGCCCCGCTGGCGGCGGCACTGATGAACCATTTCGCCAGCCCTGAAGGGGTCGGCGTGTGGCAGAGCTTTGTGGTGATGGCGGCGATTTACTTCGTTTTCATGATCGGCGGCGCGTTGGCGTACCGCGTACCGCCTACTGGCTGGAAGCCCGAGGGCTGGGTCGCACCGCAGAAAAAAGCCAGCAATACAATGATTACCCATCGCCATGTGCATGTCAGCGTGGCCTGGAAAACCCCACAGTTTGCCTTGGTCTGGCTGGTGCTGTGCCTGAACGTCTCGGCGGGTATCGGTATCCTCGGCATGGCTTCGCCGCTGCTGCAGGAGGTGTTTGCCGGGAAGTTGCTGGGTAACGACCTGCGCTTCAGCGAACTGAACACTGCGCAGTTGAGCCAGATCGCCGCGATTGCCGCCGGTTTCACCGGCTTGCTCAGCCTGTTCAACATTGGCGGACGGTTCTTCTGGGCCTCGTTCTCCGACTACATTGGCCGCAAGAACACTTACTTTGCCTTTTTCGCGCTGGGCTTCGCCCTGTATGCGCTGGTACCGAACATGGGCCACCTGGGCAATGTGGTGCTGTTCGTGGCGGCGTTCTGCATCATCCTCTCCATGTACGGCGGTGGCTTTGCCACGGTGCCGGCCTACCTTGCCGACCTGTTCGGCACGCACATGGTCGGCGCAATCCATGGTCGTCTGCTGACCGCCTGGGCGGCGGCGGGTGTGCTGGGGCCGGTGCTGGTCAACTACTTGCGTGAGTACCAGTTGAGCATCGGGGTCGAGCGGGCAGCCGCCTATGACATCACCTTGTACATCCTGGCCGGCTTGCTGGTACTGGGCTTCATCTGCAATGCCCTCGTGCGCCCGGTAGCCGACAAGCACTTCATGACCGACGAGCAATTGGCCGCCGAGGAAAAGCGCTCGCAAGCTCACGTCATCACCAGCGCCAAGGCACTGGAATGGCACGCCTCACCGGCGAGTATGCCGCTGGTGCTGTTGGCCTGGCTGGTCGTCGGTATTCCGCTGGCCTGGGGCGTCTGGGCGACGCTGCAGAAGACTGCCGCGTTGTTCCATTAAGCCGCTCGCCAGCAGGGCCGGCACCTACGGGCATGCACAATTGCCGTTGGGTGCCGGCCTTGTCGGCGATCAAGCCCCCTGCATGGCAGGCAGAAATTCCCTGCCATGCGTCATGTTCGTTTCAAGCCGAGCGTATCTGGGCCTATAATGGTCGCCTTTTTCGCCCAATGATTTCGCGGAGCAGGTGATGGTCGAACGTAAGGCTTCCGTCGAGCGCAATACTCTGGAAACCCAGATCAAGGCCTCGATCAACCTGGATGGCAGTGGCAAGGCCCGATTCGATATCGGTGTCCCCTTCTTGGAACATATGCTCGACCAGATCGCCCGACATGGGCTGATCGACCTGGACATCGAGTGCAAGGGCGACCTGCATATCGACGACCACCATACGGTCGAGGACGTCGGTATCACCCTGGGCCAGGCATTCAGCCAGGCAATCGGCGACAAGAAAGGTATCCGTCGTTACGGCCACGCCTACGTGCCGCTCGATGAAGCCCTGTCGCGTGTGGTCATCGACTTCTCGGGTCGCCCAGGCCTGCAGATGCACGTGCCGTACACCCGTGCGTCGGTCGGTGGCTTCGATGTCGACCTGTTCCAGGAGTTCTTCCAGGGCTTCGTCAACCACGCCAACGTCACGCTGCACATCGACAACCTGCGTGGGCACAACACCCACCACCAGATCGAGACCGTGTTCAAGGCCTTCGGCCGTGCCCTGCGCATGGCGATCGAGCTGGACGAGCGCATGGCCGGCCAGATGCCTTCCACCAAGGGTTGCCTGTAATGCAGACCGTTGCCGTTATCGACTATGGCATGGGCAACCTGCACTCGGTGGCCAAGGCCCTGGAGCACGTTGGCGCTGGCAAGGTACTGATCACCAGCGACGCTGCGGTCATCCGTGAGGCTGACCGTGTGGTGTTTCCAGGCGTGGGCGCGATTCGCGACTGCATGGCCGAGATCCGCCGCCTGGGCTTCGACAGCCTGGTGCAGGAAGTCAGCCAGGACCGTCCCTTCCTTGGCATCTGCGTGGGCATGCAAGCCCTGCTGGAGCACAGCGAAGAGAACGACGGCGTTGACTGCATTGGCATGTTCCCGGGCAATGTGCGCTTTTTCGGCAAGGACCTGCACGAAGACGGCGAACACCTGAAAGTGCCGCACATGGGTTGGAACGAAGTCGAGCAGACGATCGACCACCCGCTGTGGCACAACATTCCGGACCTGGCGCGGTTTTACTTTGTCCACAGCTACTACGTCACGGCCGGCAAGGCTGTGCAGGTGGTCGGTCGTGGTCACTACGGCGTCGATTTCGCCGCAGCGCTGGCCGACGGTTCACGTTTCGCCGTGCAGTTCCACCCGGAGAAAAGCCATACCCATGGCCTGCAGCTGCTGCAGAACTTCGCGGCCTGGGACGGGCGCTGGTAATGAGCAAGGCCAGGAACAAGGCCCCGATCCTGACGCTGGCGCCCGAACAGGAGCGCGAAGCGTTGGACGTACTCAAGCGCTTTCTCGAAGACCGTTTCGAGCTGCAATTGGGTTCTTTCGAGGTGGCTGAGGTCCTGGACCTGTTCAGCAAAGAGATTGCGCCACACTACTACAACAGGGCGATTGCCGATGTTCAGCTGCACCTCAAGGAGCGGTTCGAGAGCATCGAAAGCGACCTGTGGGCGCTCGAGAAGAACTGACTTCCCGAGTATCGCTGTTTACCGATTAGACAGGTTTTCCAGATGCTGATTATTCCCGCTATCGATCTCAAGGACGGTGCTTGCGTACGTCTGCGCCAAGGCCGCATGGAAGATTCCACGGTGTTTTCCGATGACCCGGTGAGCATGGCCGCCAAATGGGTTGAGGGTGGCTGCCGGCGCCTGCATCTGGTCGATCTGAACGGTGCTTTCGAGGGCCAGCCGGTCAATGGCGAAGTGGTCACCGCGATCGCCAAGCGCTACCCGAACCTGCCGATCCAGATCGGCGGCGGCATTCGTTCGCTGGAAACCATCGAGCACTACGTCAAGGCGGGCGTGAGCTACGTGATCATCGGCACCAAGGCCGTCAAAGAGCCTGAATTCGTGGCCGAAGCCTGCCGCGCCTTCCCGGGCAAGGTCATCGTTGGCCTGGACGCCAAGGATGGCTTCGTCGCCACCGACGGCTGGGCTGAAGTCAGCTCGGTGCAGGTGATCGACCTGGCCAAGCGTTTCGAAGCCGACGGCGTCTCGGCCATCGTCTACACCGACATCGCCAAAGACGGCATGATGCAAGGTTGCAACGTACCGTTCACCGCCGCCCTAGCCGCCGCCACCAAGATCCCGGTGATCGCCTCCGGTGGCATCCACAACCTGGGTGACATCAAGGCCCTGCTCGATGCCAAGGCTCCGGGGATCATCGGCGCCATCACTGGCCGGGCGATCTATGAAGGCACCCTGGATGTCGCCGAGGCGCAAGCCTTCTGCGACAGCTACCAAGGCTGAGGAGAACGCCATGGCGCTGGCCAAACGCATCATCCCTTGCCTGGACGTCGACAACGGTCGTGTGGTCAAGGGCGTCAAGTTCGAGAACATCCGCGATGCCGGTGACCCGGTGGAAATCGCGCGGCGCTACGATGAGCAAGGCGCCGACGAAATCACCTTCCTCGATATCACGGCCAGCGTCGATGGCCGTGACACCACCCTGCACACTGTCGAGCGCATGGCCAGCCAGGTGTTCATCCCGCTGACCGTCGGTGGCGGTGTGCGCACGGTGCAGGACATCCGCAACCTGCTCAATGCCGGTGCCGACAAGGTTTCGATCAACACGGCGGCGGTGTTCAACCCCGAGTTCGTCGGCGAGGCTGCCGCGCATTTCGGTTCGCAGTGCATCGTTGTCGCCATCGACGCCAAGAAGGTCTCGGCACCGGGCGAAGCCCCGCGCTGGGAGATCTTCACCCACGGCGGGCGCAAGCCTACCGGGCTGGATGCGGTGGAGTGGGCGAAGAAGATGGAAGGCCTGGGTGCCGGTGAGATTCTCCTGACCAGCATGGACCAGGACGGCATGAAGAGCGGTTTTGACCTGGGGGTTACCCGGGCCATCAGCGATGCCTTGGGTATTCCGGTGATCGCCTCGGGCGGTGTCGGTAACCTGCAGCACCTGGCTGACGGCATTCTTGAAGGCCACGCCAGCGCTGTGCTGGCTGCGAGTATCTTCCACTTCGGTGAGTACACCGTGCCGGAAGCCAAGGCTTTTATGGCCAAGCAGGGGATTGTCGTTCGCTGACAGTCCTCCATCGCGGGCAAGCTGTGGGGCTTGCCCGCGATAGCTTTCACCCCAGGGTTTTGCCCAGCAGGGCGTGATACAACTCGCTGTCGCCGAGGATACCCACCACGCGGTTGCCTTCCTGCAGCACCAGCTTGTTGCCGGTCTGGTAACGAATCTGCAGTGCTTCGCGCATACCGATACCGGCGTTGACCAGGGTCGGCCGGCGACCCAGCTGTTCCACTGCCTCTCCCGGCCTCCAGTTCTGCAAGTCCAGCCCGTTGACGCCCTGGCGTGCACCTTTGATGGTGTTGCCTTCAGCCAGGTCCAGCCACGAGTCGACACTGGGGTCAATGCAGACCGAACCGTTGATCCGCTTGCACTTGTCCAGGGTACGCATCAGGCTGCGGCCGCAGAGGACGTTGAGCGGGTTGGTGTGGGCGACGAAGGTACGCACGTAGTCGTCGGCCGGGTTGAGGACGATCTCCTCGGGCTTGCTGTACTGGATGATCCGGCCGTCTTTCATGATGGCGATGCGGCTGCCCAGCTTCAGGGCTTCGTCCAGGTCGTGGCTGACGAATACGATGGTCTTGCTCAGCTTGCGCTGCAGTTCCAGCAATTCGTCCTGCAGGCCCTGGCGGATCAGTGGGTCAAGGGCCGAGAAGGGTTCGTCCATCAGCAGGATGTCGGCATCCATGGCCAGCGCGCGGGCCAGACCGACCCGCTGCTGCATGCCGCCAGAGAGCTCGTCGGGCTTCTTGTTGCGCCACTGGGTCAGGCCGACCAGTTCCAGCTTTTCATCCACCAGCCGGCGTCGTTCATCGGCAGGGCGGCCCTGCATTTCCAGGCCGAAGCTGATGTTTTCGCGCACGGTCAGCCAAGGCATCAGGGCGAATTTCTGGAACACCATGGCAATGCGCTTGGTGCGCATCATCTTCAGTTCAGCCGGGGTGCAGGAAGCGATGTTGATCTGCGAGCCTTCGTGTTCGACGAACAGCTTGCCACGGCTGACCGTGTTCAGGCCGTTGATGCAGCGCAGCAAGCTCGACTTGCCTGAGCCGGACAGGCCCATCAGCACGCAGATTTCGCCTTTGTTGATCTCCAGGCTGGCTTTTTCCACGCCGACCACCAGGCCGGTCTTCTTCAGGATCTGTTCGCGCGTGAAGCCTTGGTCCAGCAGGCTCAGGGCCTCACGCGGTGATTTGGAGAAGATAACGTCTACCTCGTCGAAGCGAATGATGCTCATGCTTCACCCCTTACCGGTACTTCGGGTTGTTTGCAGATACGGTCGAGCATGATCGCCAGCAGTACGATCGCCAGGCCTGCTTCGAAGCCCAGGGCGATATCGGCAGTGTTCAGTGCATTGACCACGGGTTTGCCCAGGCCATCGGCTCCCACCAGCGCTGCAATCACCACCATCGACAGCGACAGCATGATGCATTGGGTGATGCCGGCAGCGATGCTTGGCATGGCGTGGGGCAGTTCGATACGCGAGAGCAATTGGCGACGTGAGCAGCCGAAGGCCTTGCCGGCATCCAGCAGCTCCTGGGGCACGTCGCAGATGCCCAGGTAGGTGAGGCGGATCGGCGCGGCGATGGCGAACACCACCGTCGAGATCAGCCCGGGCACCACACCCAGCCCGAAGAGGGTCAGGGTAGGGATCAGGTAAACGAAGGTCGGCACGGTCTGCATCAGGTCGAGTACCGGCCGCATCATGGTGTAGAACATCGGTTTGTGCGCAGCGACGATGCCCAGTGGCACACCGATAAGCACGCAGACCAGGGTGGCGAACAGCACCTGGGCCAGGGTTTCCATGGTTTCCTGCCAGTAGCCCAGGTTCAGGATCAACAGGAACGACAGGGCGACGAACGCTGTCAGTGCCCATTTGCGCTGGATCAGGTGAGCGATCAAGGCAAACAGACCGATCAGAACGAAGGGGTTGAACCAGGTCAGGGCGCCGGTAACGCCATGAATCATGAGTTCCAGTGCGGAGGCGAAAGCATCGAAGAAGTTGGCGCCGTGTTGCGTCAACCATTCGACGAATGCCGAGATGTACTGGCCCAGTGGGAGTTTATGATCGATCAGCATGATAGCGAGCGTCCACCTGCAAAGAATTGAAGACAGCCTGCGGCGGGGCAAGCCCGCCGCAGGTGGTGCTTACTGCGTCAGTTTGGCCTTGGCGGCTTCCAGGCCGGGTTTGCCGTCAACGGTGGTGACGCCGACCAGCCAGGTGTCGAGCGCCTGTGGGTTTTTCTTCAGCCAGGCCTTGGCTGCGGCGTCGGGTTTCATCTTGTCGTCCAGGACGTTACCCATCAGGGTGCTTTCCATGTCCAGTGTGAAGTACAGGTTTTTCAGCAGTTGGCCGACGTTGCTGCACTCCTGAACGTAGCCCTTGCGGGTGTTGGTCAGGACAGTTGCCTTGCCGAAATCCGGGCCGAAGAAATCATCCCCACCGCTCAAGTACTGCATCTTGAAGCGCTTGTTCATGGGGTGCGGCTCCCAGCCGAGGAACACCACGTCGGTGCCGCGACGCTGGGCGCGATCCACTTGCGAGAGCATCCCGGCCTCGCTCGACTCGACCACCTTGAAGCCGGCGTCTTTCAAGCCGAAGGCGTTCTTGTCGATCATGCTCTGGATGGTGCGGTTGCCGTCGTTGCCCGGCTCGATACCGTAGATCTTGCCGTCCAGCTCCTTCTTGAACTTGGCAATGTCGGCAAAGTCTTTCAGACCCTTGTCATACAGTGCCTGAGGCACGGCCAGGGTGTACTTGGCGTTCTCCAGGTTGGCCCGAACCGTATCCACGGTGCCGGCATCGCGGTACGGCTTGATGTCGTTTTCCATGGTCGGCATCCAGTTGCCGAGGAACACATCCATGTTCTTGCCGTCGGCCAGCGACTTGTAGGTCACTGGTACCGAGATCATGGTGGTGCGGGTTTTGTAGCCCAGCGACTCAAGTACGGCGCTGGTGACCGCCGTGGTCACGGTGATGTCAGTCCAGCCGACATCGGAGAAGTTGACGGTACGACAGGCTTCGGGTTCTGCAGCCTGGGCCAGCACCGGCAGACTCAGCAGAGCGGCCAACAACAGCGAGGGTGAACCTTTCATGAGTGGACTCCTAGGTGTTTTCTTGTCGGGTGTCCCGCAGGACCGCCACGCGTTGTGAGTGATCTACTCGGGTGGGCCGGACGGTCGGGCGACAGCGGGACGGGTGCCGTGCAATCGAGTCGAGATTGATCATCTAACAGCCAAAAACAAACGCCTACAGGGTGCGTCGTATCCAGTACAGGCAGGGTCGCATCCAGTGCAGGTGAGGTCGTTTACAGTGTTTTTCCTCCCCGTAACGGCCCTTTACGGCGATCTGCACCGCATAAAAACGGCGTAATCCAGCGGCCAACGGCGAGCGGCGTTGCTGGACAAGAGTGGGTCGGTTGCAGACGTCAGAGCTGCTGATAAAAGCCTGATGATGCGCGCATTCCGGCGGATTGCAGCTTCAGCGTAGCAGCTCCGCCACCCGCGGCTTGTGGCGGCGGGCGTGTGCTCATTCAGGAGGTTCGCGGCCATGGCTATCAGTGTGTTTGACCTGTTCAAAATCGGTGTCGGGCCGTCCAGTTCCCACACCGTAGGGCCCATGCGAGCGGCCGCGTTGTTCGTCCAGGGGCTGCGCGAACGTGGCGAGCTGGCGCAGGTCCGGCGTGTCGAAGTGCGCCTGTACGGTTCGCTGTCGGCCACCGGCATCGGCCATGGCAGTGACAACGCCGTGATCATGGGCTTGATGGGCGAATGGCCAGACGCGATAGACCCCTCACAAATCGGCCTGCGCATTGCGGTATTGCGCGAAACAGACACCTTGCTGCTGGACGGCCGGCTGCCAATCGAGTTCGTCTGGGCGCGCGACATGCGCTTGCTGGAGGAGAACCTGCCGTATCACCCGAACGCCATGACCCTGATTGCAGAAGGTGCGGAGGGTGAGTTGCACCGGGACACCTACTACTCGGTGGGTGGCGGCTTTGTGGTCGATGCCGCCCAGGCTGCCAGCGGCGTGCTAGACGCCGACACCACGGTATTGCCCTACGATTTCAACAGTGCGGTGGAGCTGCTTGAGCTGTGCAAGCAAAACGACCTGCGCGTGTCGCAATTGATGCTGGAAAACGAAAAAGTCTGGCGCAGTGAAGAGGAGATTCGGGCTGGCTTGATGAAGCTCTGGCGGGCCATGCAGGACTGTGTGGAAAACGGCCTGAAATACGAAGGCATACTGCCGGGCGGGCTGAATGTGAAGCGCCGTGCTGCCAAGTTGCACCGTAGCCTGCAGGAGCTGAACAAGCCCAATGTGATTGGCTCGACCCTCAGCGCCATGGAATGGGTTAACCTTTATGCGCTGGCTGTGAATGAAGAGAATGCTGCCGGCGGGCGCATGGTCACCGCGCCCACCAACGGTGCGGCGGGGATCATCCCGGCAGTGCTGCACTACTACATGCGTTTCAGTGAAGAGGTCAGCGAAGCCTGCGTGGTCGACTTCTTTCTGGGCGCGGCGGCGGTGGGCATCCTGTGCAAGAAGAACGCCTCGATCTCGGGCGCTGAAGTGGGCTGCCAGGGTGAGGTCGGTTCAGCCTGCGCCATGGCGGCTGCCGGGTTGGCGGAAGTGCTCGGGGCAACCCCCGCGCAGTTGGAGAATGCTGCCGAGATTGGTCTGGAGCATAACCTCGGGCTGACCTGCGACCCGGTTGGCGGCCTGGTGCAGGTGCCCTGCATCGAGCGCAACGCGATTGCTGCGGTCAAGGCGATCAATGCGGCGCAGATGGCCCTGCGTGGCGACGGTGAGCACTTCATCTCCCTCGATCGGGTGATCCGCACCATGCGCGATACCGGCGCCGACATGCACGACAAGTACAAGGAAACCTCACGCGGTGGCCTTGCGGTCAGCGCCATCGAGTGCTGAACACGGCTGCGCCGTTTTCGCCCATGCCGGTGTCGGCACGCTGCTTTTTGGCGCAGCGTCGACACCGCTGCATCCCGGTCCTCCCTTCCGAGTGTCACTGCGCCTGTGGTGACACATCGCCGATGTCGCTTCCAAGCATCCTCTACACAAGTGCTACCGTACTGCTCACTTTTCCTACAGAAATGCGCTAGTCCGGCACTTTGCGTTTATAAACCTGGCGCCGAACACAGGCCATATAGACACATTGCGACGTCGTTTTCAGGTTTTATTGAATGGCTATTCAATTTCAGGCATGGCATTTGCGTTGTGTTGTGCAAAGCCCTGCATTCGAGATGGGGCCCTGACAAAAAAACCGTGCCTGAGGCGCAACCTGCATTGTGTGAGGAGAGATCGCGATGACGTCGTACAACTCCGGGGCCCAACCCCAAACCCGCACACCACAATCCATCGGCTTTCTGCTGTTGGACAATTTCACGCTGATCTCCCTGGCCTCGGCCGTGGAGCCACTGCGCATGGCCAACCAGTTGTCCGGCCGTGAACTGTATCGGTGGACTACCTTGAGCGTGGATGGCGGGCAAGTGTGGGCCAGCGACGGCTTGCAGATCACTCCGGACGCCTCAATGCACAAGGCGCCTGCAATGGACACCGTGATTGTCTGCGGTGGTATTGGCATTCAGCGCACCGTTACCCGTGAACACGTTACCTGGCTGCAAAGCCAGGCGCGGCAGTCGCGCCGGTTGGGTGCAGTGTGCACCGGCAGCTGGGCACTGGCCTGTGCGGGCCTGCTTGATGGCTTTGATTGCAGCGTGCACTGGGAATGCCTGGCAGCCATGCAGGAAGCCTTCCCTCGCGTCAGCATGAGCACCCGGCTGTTTACCCTCGACCGTAACCGCTTCACCAGTTCCGGTGGCACTGCGCCGCTGGACATGATGCTACACCTGATCAGCCGTGATCATGGTCGCGAACTGTCAGCGGCGATCTCGGAAATGTTTGTCTACGAGCGTATTCGTAACGAGCAGGATCATCAGCGCGTGCCGCTCAAGCACATGCTTGGCACCAACCAGCCGAAGCTGCAGGAAATTGTCGCGCTGATGGAAGCCAACCTGGAAGAGCCGATCGACCTTGATGAGCTGGCGGTGTATGTCGCGGTGTCGCGGCGACAGCTGGAGCGCCTGTTCCAGAAGTACCTGCACTGCTCGCCATCGCGTTATTACCTGAAGCTGCGGTTGATCCGTGCCCGGCAACTGCTCAAGCAGACGCCGATGTCGATCATCGAAGTGGCCTCGGTGTGTGGTTTCGTCTCCACGCCGCACTTCTCCAAGTGCTACCGCGAGTACTTCGGTATTCCACCGCGTGATGAGCGTGTGGGCTCCAACACCGCCCAGCAGGTGGCAATGATGCCGATTCCACAGGCACTGGTGCTGTCGCCACTGGCAGGGCCGATGTCGGCACTCAGCCAGGCACGCAACGAATCGACCTTCGCCAGCGTACGCCTGTAGCCGAAAGCGCTTCCGGCCTTTTCGCGGGCAAGCCCGCTCCCATACGAGAGCGGGTTTGCCCGCGAAAAGGTGTCAGCTACGGTTGCTGTTGAACTGTGCCAGCGCCGGCAGCAGCTGCTTTTCGATGGCCTGGCGTACAGCCGGCAGGATGGTCGCACTGCTGGTGTACATCTGCTCGACCATACCGCGCAGTGCCTTGGCCCGAGGCTCACTCAAGCCCCGCACCGCACACTCGCACGCTTGCTCGGCAGTTGCCCCGGCAGGCATTTCAAAACCCAGTGCGCGCAGTTGGCCCAGCAGGTCGTCCTGATCAATCAAATCCGCATGCATCATGGCTGTTGTCCTTGTCGACGGGAGGGATTGTGGGTCGATTCTGGTGTTCGCCAATCAGCGGAGCAAGGGCAGCGTGTCGCAATGGCCGGCATACCTATGAACAGGTCGTTTTCGGCTAAATCGAAGGGCAGGGGAGGCGGCACACTGGGGCCAGGTTTCAGTATGGACGGTTTGGTCACCTTCCAGATGTAGCGCGACATTGCTCGCTTTTGACCCCGGCTTGTCACGGCTTGCCGGGGTTTTTTTTGCCTTGAAGTTTGTGGCGGTGTGCGCAGGCATCGCCCGCGTTAGCGACCGGCCTTGAGCAGCACCGCGCAGGCGCATTTGTAGGCTTCGTGCTGGTACTTGTTCAGCGAGCCGGGCAATTCCAACGCGTGTTTCTTGCTTTGGGCGCTGACCGTCTGTGGTGACAGCAACTGTACCTCGCAGGTGTCCAGCAGTTGCAGGATACCTTCGATCTTGAAGGTGGTCGGGCCACCTGCGAACTCACCTTTCTTGCTGCGTTTCTTGATTGCCAGGTGGGTGATGCCGTGGTCGGCAACGAACTGCCTGGCCTGGTTGGCGAAGGCTTTGACGTTGGCGGCCTCGTCGTCATCCTCCAAAGCGATTTTCTTGGTCGCCAAAGGCCGGTGCACCGGTAGGCCAGCTTCAAGCGTGGCCACCGCGAGCAGGGCTTCGCTGCCCTTGATTTCGATTCCGCAAACGTTCATTCGTACCTCAGGGTGGGGTTATTGCAGGCCCAGTGACTGCAGGTACTCGGAGCGATCATCGCTGCGTTGGGCCAGGCAGGTGTTCTGCGCGGTTTCGAAGTCCTTGCTGCCGGGCTTCTCGGCGAAGGTTTCCACGGCGCAATCGGCATCGCGGGCTTTGCTCCAGAGTTGCTCGGCGTTTTTCAGGCGGGCGCTCAGTTCAGTGATCTGCGCCGGCTGGCCGGCGTACTGCTCCTTGATGCGATCAAGCAGGTCGGCAAAGGCTGCATTCAGCTCGCGCTCGGCGGTCTGGCGGTTATAGACCGCGCAGTCGTAGCTCTGCTGGCTGGTTTCGACATTGTCACAGGGCGTGCTCTCTTCTTCCGCCGCCTGGGCGCCGAAGCTCAGGGCCGCCAGGGCCAGCCATACCATTGGTTTCATCTACGACATCCCCCCAAGCCGGTGTTTGGAACAGAAGTGCCGATTCTCGCTCAGCCGCGAGACAAATAACAGCGCCGCAGGCGCCCATTACAGCCATCAGGGCAGGGCCGCGAAGGGGTGCTTTGTCGCCCTTTGACGCTTTCGGCAATACCCCTGTCGTTTTTGCACCGAGGCCCTTCCGGCCCCAGGCATATGCTGGCCCCAAAGCGCCGGCAGACGATTCGGCGCAGGCATCGAGAAAAGGGGACCGCCTGATGAGCCCAGCCGAATTACACGCAGACAGCATCGTTATCGACGGGCTGATCATCGCCAAATGGAACCGCGAGCTGTTCGAGGACATGCGCAAAGGTGGCCTGACCGCCGCCAACTGCACCGTGTCGGTGTGGGAGGGCTTCCAGGCGACCGTCAACAACATTGCTGCCAGCCAGAAGCTGATCCGCGAAAACAGCGACCTGGTGATTCCGGTGAAGACCACCGCCGACATTCGTCGGGCCAAGGAACAGGGCAAGACCGGGATCATCTTCGGTTTCCAGAACGCCCATGCCTTTGAAGACCAGCTGGGCTATGTCGAGGTGTTCAAGCAGCTCGGCGTGGGCGTGGTGCAGATGTGCTACAACACCCAGAACCTGGTCGGTACCGGCTGCTATGAGCGTGACGGCGGGCTGTCGGGCTTCGGTCGCGAAGTGGTGGCCGAGATGAACCGCGTCGGCATCATGTGCGACCTCTCTCACGTGGGCTCCAAGACCAGTGAGGAAGTCATCCTCGAATCGAAAAAACCGGTGTGCTACTCCCACTGCTTGCCGTCCGGCCTGAAGCAGCACCCGCGCAACAAGTCCGATGAAGAACTGAAACTCATCGCCGACCATGGCGGCTTTGTCGGCGTGACCATGTTCGCGCCGTTCCTGGCCAAAGGCATTGACTCGACCATCGACGACTACGCCGAGGCCATCGAGTACACCATGAACATCGTCGGCGAAGACGCGATCGGTATCGGTACCGATTTCACCCAGGGCCACGGCCAGGAGTTCTTCGAGTGGCTGACCCATGACAAGGGCTACGCTCGCCGCCTGACCAACTTCGGCAAGATCGTCAACCCGCTGGGCATTCGTACCGTAGGCGAGTTCCCCAACCTTACTGAGACGCTGCTCAAGCGCGGCCACAGCGAACGCGTGGTGCGCAAGATCATGGGCGAAAACTGGGTCAACGTGCTGCGCGACGTGTGGGGCGAGTAAGCCTCCAAACCAAGTCTCTCTAACCCCTGCCAGATGAGCAGGGGCTGCCAACCAAATTTTCTGGAGTTGAGTTTCCATGGCCAAGATCGCCCCGCAATTGCCTATCGAAGTCGACAGCGAGACCGGTGTCTGGACCTCCGACGCCCTGCCGATGCTGTACGTGCCGCGGCATTTCTTCGTCAACAACCACATGGGCATCGAGGAAGTGCTCGGCGCTGACGCCTATGCCGAGATCCTCTACAAGGCTGGCTACAAGTCCGCCTGGCACTGGTGTGAAAAGGAAGCCGAGTGCCATGGCCTGGAAGGTGTCGCAGTGTTTGAGCACTACATGAAGCGCCTGTCCCAGCGTGGCTGGGGCCTGTTCAAGATCCAGGACATCGACCTGGAAAAAGGCACCGCCAGCGTCAAGCTGGAGCACTCTGCCTTCGTTTATGTGTACGGCAAGGTCGGGCGCAAGGTCGACTACATGTTCACCGGCTGGTTTGCCGGTGCCATGGACCAGATCCTGGCAGCGCGTGGCAGTTCGATCCGTACCGTGGCCGAGCAGGTCTACGGTGGTTCGGAAGAAGGCCACGACGACGGCCTGTTCATCGTCAAGCCGCTGTAAGTCGAGGATCCCGCCATGGCTTTCGAAGCAATGTTCCAGCCGATCCAGATCGGCAAACTGACCATCCGTAACCGCGTACTCAGCACCGCGCATGCCGAGGTTTATGCCACCGACGGCGGCATGACCACCGAACGCTACGTGAAGTACTACGAAGAGAAAGCCAAGGGCGGTATCGGCCTGGCCATTTGTGGTGGCTCCTCGGTGGTGGCCATCGACAGCCCGCAGGGCTGGTGGAAATCGGTCAACCTGGCCACCGACCGGATCATCCCGCATTTCCAGAACCTGGCCGATGCCATGCACAAGCATGGCGCCAAGATCATGATCCAGATTACCCACATGGGCCGCCGCTCGCGCTGGGACGGTGAACACTGGCCAACCCTGATGTCGCCGTCGGGTATCCGTGAGCCGGTACACCGTGCTACCTGCAAGACCATCGAGCCGGAAGAAATCTGGCGGGTGATCGGCAACTATGCCCAGGCCGCGCGCCGGGCCAAGGAAGGTGGCCTGGACGGCGTCGAGCTGTCGGCGGTGCACCAGCACATGATCGACCAGTTCTGGAGCCCACGGGTCAACAAGCGTACCGACGAATGGGGCGGTACCTTCGAGAAGCGCATGCGTTTCGGCCTGGAAGTGCTCAAGGCTGTGCGGGCTGAAGTCGGCCCGGATTTCTGCGTCGGCATGCGTATTTGCGGGGATGAGTTCCACCCCGATGGCCTCAGCCATGAAGACATGAAGGAAATCGCCAAGTACTACGATGCCACCGGCATGGTCGATTTCTTTGGTGTGATCGGCTCCGGGTGTGACACCCACAACACCCTGGCCAACGTGATTCCGAACATGAGCTACCCGCCAGAGCCGTTCCTGCACCTGGCGGCCGGTATCAAGGAAGTGGTCAAGGTTCCGGTGCTGCACGCACAGAACATCAAGGACCCGAACCAGGCCACACGCATTCTGGAAGGCGGCTATGTCGACATGGTCGGCATGACCCGTGCGCACATCGCCGACCCGCACCTGATCGCCAAGATCAAGATGGGCCAGGTTGACCAGATCAAGCAATGCGTCGGTGCCAACTACTGCATCGACCGCCAGTACCAAGGCCTGGATGTGCTGTGCATCCAGAACGCCGCGACCTCCCGTGAATACATGGGCGTGCCGCACATCATCGAGAAGTCCACCGGGCCGAAACGCAAGGTGGTGGTGGTTGGTGCAGGCCCCGCCGGGATGGAGGCTGCCCGCGTGGCAGCCGAACGTGGCCATGACGTTACCCTGTTCGAGAAAAAGGACGCCATTGGCGGGCAGATCACGACGGCGTCCAAGGCACCGCAACGTGACCAGATCGCCGGTATCACCCGCTGGTACCAACTGGAGCTGGCGCGGTTGAAGGTTGACCTGCGCTTGGGCACCGCCGCCGACGCGGCGAGCATCCTCGACCTGCGTCCCGATGTGGTCGTGCTGGCCGTGGGTGGGCATCCGTTCCTGGAGCAGAACGAACACTGGGGCGCTGCCGAAGGGCTGGTGGTCAGCAGCTGGGACGTGCTCGACGGCAAGGTTGCGCCGGGCAAGAACGTGCTGGTGTACGACACTATCTGTGAATTCACCGGGATGTCGGTGGCCGACTTCATCGCCGACAAGGGCAGCCAGGTCGAGATCGTCACCGACGACATCAAGCCGGGCGTGGCCATTGGCGGTACGTCGTTCCCGACCTACTACCGCAGCATGTACCCGAAAGAAGTGATCATGACCGGCGACCTCATGCTGGAAAAGGTCTACCGCGAGGGCGACAAGCTGGTGGCGGTGCTGGAGAACGAATACACCGGTGCCAAGGAAGAGCGGGTGGTCGACCAGGTGGTGATCGAGAACGGCGTGCGTCCGGACGAAGCACTCTACTACGCACTGAAGGAAGGCTCGCGCAACAAGGGTCAGATCGACATCGAAGCCCTGTTCGCGATCCAGCCGCAGCCGATTCTCAGCCAGCCGGGCGAAGGCTACCTGCTCTATCGCATCGGTGACTGTGTCGCTCAGCGCAACACGCACGCAGCAATCTACGACGCCTTGCGCCTGTGCAAGGACTTCTGATCGCTCAGTCGGCACACATCGGCCCCAGTGGGAGCGGGCAAGCTCGCGAAAGCGCCAGCACGAACAACACCGTTGTCTGATCTGACGCATTCGCGGGCACGCCCGCTCCCACTGGGCCGGTGCAGGATTCCAAGGGCCTGAACCCCTTGCAACCGCTGTTGTGGGAGCCTCCCATGTTGAACACCCTTCTACCCATCCTGCTGTTCGCTGCCATTGGCCTGGCGGTGCTCGGCGCCTTGCGCCGGGTGCGCATGTGGCGGCGTGGCCGCCCGTCCAAGGTCGACCTGCTCGGCGGATTGCTGGCCATGCCGCGCCGCTACATGGTCGATCTGCACCATGTGGTCGCGCGTGACAAGTACATGGCCAACACCCACGTGGCGACTGCGGGCGGCTTTGTGCTGGCGGCGGTGCTGGCGATCCTGGTACACGGTTTCGGCTTGCATAACCGCATTCTCGGCTATGCCTTGCTGCTGGCCACGGTGCTGATGTTTGGTGGTGCGCTGTTTGTCTACAAGCGCCGTCTGAACCCGCCTGCGCGGTTGTCCAAAGGCCCGTGGATGCGCCTGCCGAAAAGCCTGCTGGTGTTCGCTGCAAGCTTCTTCCTCGCCACCTTGCCGGTGGCTGGCATTCTGCCGGAGGGCTTTGGCGGCTGGTTGCTGGTGGCCTTGCTCGGTGTCGGTGTGCTCTGGGGTGTGTCCGAGCTGTTTTTCGGCATGACCTGGGGCGGGCCAATGAAACACGCCTTCGCCGGTGCCCTGCACCTGGCCTGGCACCGCCGTGCCGAGCGTTTCGGTGGCGGTCGCTCCACCGGGCTCAAACCGCTGGACCTGGAAGACCGCAACGCGCCATTGGGCGTAGAAAAGCCCAAGGATTTCACCTGGAACCAACTGCTGGGTTTTGACGCCTGCGTGCAGTGCGGCAAGTGTGAAGCGGCCTGCCCGGCGTTTGCCGCGGGCCAGCCATTGAACCCGAAGAAACTGATTCAGGACATGGTCGTCGGCCTGGCCGGTGGTACCGATGCGAAGTTCGCCGGCAGCCCCTATCCGGGCAAGCCGATTGGTGAGCACGGCGGCAACCCGCATCAACCGATCGTCAATGGTCTGGTCGATGCCGAAACTCTTTGGTCGTGCACCACCTGCCGCGCCTGCGTGGAAGAGTGCCCGATGATGATCGAGCACGTCGATGCCATCGTCGACATGCGCCGGCACCTGACACTGGAGAAAGGCGCGACCCCGAACAAGGGCGCCGAAGTGCTGGAAAACCTGATCGCCACCGACAACCCGGGGGGCTTTGCACCGGGTGGGCGGATGAACTGGGCCGCCGACCTGAACCTTGAGGTGCTGGCCGAGAAGAAAACTGCAGACGTGCTGTTCTGGGTCGGTGACGGCGCCTTCGACATGCGCAATCAGCGCACCCTGCGTGCGTTCGTCAAAGTGCTCAAGGCGGCCGCCGTGGACTTCGCCGTGCTGGGCTTGGAAGAGCGCGACAGCGGTGACGTGGCCCGTCGCCTGGGCGACGAGGCGACCTTCCAGGCGCTGGCCAAGCGCAACATTCAGACCCTGGGCAAATACAGCTTCAAGCGTATCGTCACCTGCGATCCGCACAGCTTCCACGTGCTGAAGAACGAATACGCGGCCTTTGGCGGCGAGTACCTGGTACAGCATCACAGCACCTACATTGCCGAGCTGATTGGCGCCGGTGCGCTCAATCTCGGCCAGCACAAGGGCAGCAGTGTCACCTATCACGACCCGTGCTACCTGGGCCGCTACAACGGCGAGTACGAGGCGCCGCGTGAGGTTTTGCGTGCGCTGGGTATCGAGGTCAAGGAAATGCAGCGTTCGGGCTTCCGGTCCCGTTGCTGTGGCGGTGGCGGCGGTGCGCCGATCACCGACATTCCGGGCAAGCAGCGTATTCCCGACATGCGCATGGAAGATATCCGCGAAACCGGCGCCGAGTTGGTGGCGGTAGGTTGTCCACAATGCACGGCCATGCTCGAAGGGGTGGTTGAGCCACGCCCATTGATCAAGGACCTGGCAGAACTGGTCGCCGATGCCTTGCTTGAAGACGAACTGCCTGTGAATAAGTCGGCAGCCGCCAAACGTAGCGCTGCGGAGGTGCATTGATGAGCGACATTATTCGCCGCGACCCTCGCGCTGAGTGGATCGCCCGCAACCGCCTGCACCCGTTGCATGCGGCCATGCAGACACAACAAACGACGTGGATGGGCCCGAACGGCCTGATCCGCAAGAACCCTCATGCCGTCGGTTTCATTGGCCCTAACGGCATCAAGCGAATCGACCGCAGTGGCGCCCAGCAGGGCAGCAGCAACAAGCGCAGTGCAGCGGTCGAGGTGCAGCTGCCGCTGCATCAACTGGCCGCGCCTGCCTTCTACATTGCCGTGGTGCCGGACATGGTCGGTGGTCGCCTGAGCAGTCACGACCGCGACCTGTTGGGGCTCGCCCGTGGCTTGGCTGGCAGTGACGGTGCGGTACTGGCGGTGCTGTTTGGCGAGCACAAGGAAAGCAAATTCGACACGGCCGGTGTTGACCGCCTGTTGGTGATCGAAGGTGATGCCTTTGACGGTTATGCACCGGAGCAACGGGTCCAGGGCCTGCGCGCTGTGGATAACCAGTTCAACCCACGCCATTGGCTGCTGCCTGACAGCCGCACCGGTGGCGCTGAGTTGGGGCGGCGCTTTGCTGCAGCGCTGGGCGAGCGCCCGGCAACCCGCGTCTGGCAAGTCAAGGATGGCCTGTGCAGCGGCCGTGCGGGGGCGGGCCAGCAAGACCTGATTCGTGAGCTGCCGCGGCTGATTCTGGCCTCGGCCGAATGCGCCGAGCCGGTCAGTGAAACCCGCCACGAAGCGCTGCCGGTGACCTTATCCACAGCCGTGGTCCGTAGCCTGGCACGCATCGAAGACCTCGGCCCGGTGGCCGTCGACCCGGCGGCGATTGCCATGGCCGAGGCCGAGTTCATCGTCTCTGGCGGTAATGGTGTCAAGGACTGGGACCTGTTCCACCGCGCTACCGTTGCGCTGGGCGCCACCGAAGGCGCTTCGCGGGTGGCGGTGGACGATGGCTTCATGCCGCGTAACCGTCAGGTCGGCGCGACCGGTACCTGGGTCACGGCGCGGGTCTACCTGGCGGTGGGTATCTCGGGGGCGATCCAGCACCTGCAGGGCATTGGGGCCTGCGACAAGGTGGTGGCTGTCAACCTCGACCCGGGTTGCGACATGATCAAACGGGCCGATCTCTCGGTGATCGGCGACAGCGCAGCGATCCTCAAGGCGCTGATTGCCGCTGTGGATAACTACCGCAACGAAGCCAAGCGCGATGCCGCGTAGAGCAGGGGATAGCTATGAACACTAAGGTCATCAGCCTGGTTTCGATTGGCGCCCACCCGACCTCGGGTCGGGCCCGGCGTGCTGAACAGGATGCCCGTGCCGTCGAATTGGGCTTGCAACTGGCTGGGGATAACTTGCAGGTGCTGCATGCCGGCGACCCTCAGGAGCCGGCACTGCGCAGCTACCTGGGCATGGGGCTGGCGCAACTGGACGTACTCGAACAACCGGCTGGCAGCGATGCGCTCGTTGTTCTGGGTGACTATC
This sequence comes from Pseudomonas sp. FFUP_PS_473, assembly GCF_002858665.1. Classification (NCBI taxonomy): domain Bacteria; kingdom Pseudomonadati; phylum Pseudomonadota; class Gammaproteobacteria; order Pseudomonadales; family Pseudomonadaceae; genus Pseudomonas; species Pseudomonas sp. FFUP_PS_473. The sequence continues at coordinate 154,159 of NZ_PJQQ01000007.1, read as the reverse complement.
TGCGCGATGCCGGAGCACAACTGGTACTGACCGGTAGCCAGGCAGAAACCGGCGAAGGCTCGGGCATGCTGCCGTTCCTCCTGGCCGAGCGCCTGGGCTGGCCGCTGGTGGTGGGGCTGGCTGAGGTGGAATCTATCCACAACGGCGTTGCACAGGTGCTGCAGGCCCTGCCGCGTGGCCAGCGGCGCCGGCTGAAGGTACGCCTACCGATGTTGGCCACTGTGGATAACGCTGCGCCCAAACCACGCCAGAGCGCGTTTGGCCCGGCGCGGCGCGGGGTATTGGCGGCACGCCATGTGGCGATCGTTGAAGACACGTTACTCACCGGCGCAGAACTGCAGCCCGCCAAGCCGCGCCCCAAGCGCCTGAAAGTGATTAAGGCCAAGAGTGGTGCCGACCGCATGAAAGCCGCTACCGCCAAGGCCAGCGGCGGCGGTGGACAGGTACTCAAGGACCTCACTCCACAAGCGGGTGCCGAGGCCATTCTGAAGCTGTTGATCGAAGAAGGTGTGCTGCGCTGACAGTTGCTCACAAAGTCTGTTGGCGGTTCTGTGGATAAAGTGTTTGCCTATCACTACAGGCCACGTATTACGTGGCCTGTAGTCGTTTGATCAGATTTTGACCAGTTGCAACTGGGGTTTTTCCAGCCTTTCCCCCTGTGAATGAAGCACCGTTCGCACGCATATTGCCCACAATCCTTGTTGGCGCTTCTGTGGATAATCTGTTCGCCCATGGCTACAGGCCACGGAATACAAGGCGTTCAAGGATTTGATCAAAAAACATACAAACACACCCAAAAGCACTGGCGGTGATCGGGAAAACGCCGATAAATCGGGGCTTTGCGGGTTTATCCACATGGCTTTTTCAGCCTTGCACAGTTGCGCACAAAGTCTGTTGGCTGCTCTGTGGGTAAGGTGTTCGCCTTCTTCTGCAGGCCACGGTTTTAGAGGCGTTCAGAGGTTTGATCAAAAAGTGATCAATAGGGGGTTGGGTCATTGAACTGGCCGCAGGCTCAGTTTTCCACAGGGGTTGCCCACATTAACTGTGGGTTGCCTTGTGGATAAAGTGTTCGCGAAGTGTCGCAGGCCCTGTGTTTGTTGGGCAACGCGCTGTTTGGTTAGATTTTGTACAGGCAGGATGGCATGGCGCCTGGATCACCGGCAAGGCGCCTACCGAGGTGTAGGAAACGCGCTTGCCGGCGATGGGGGAGGGGGCGACGCTTACTGTGCGGCTACACCCTTGAGGTAGGGGGCCGGTGCGGCACCGAGGTTGTTCAGCATGCGCTCGCTGTACCAGTCGATGAAGTTGACCACGCCAAACTCATAGGTCTTGGAGTACGGCCCTGGTTGGTAGGCCGTGGAGTTGATGCCACGCTGGTTTTCTTCGGCCAGGCGACGGTCCTGGTCGTTGGTGGCGTCCCACACTTCACGCATGCGCTGCGGGTCGTAGTCGACGCCTTCGACGGCGTCCTTGTGTACCAGCCACTTGGTGGTGACCATGGTTTCCTGTGCACTGATCGGCCATACCGTGAAGACGATCATGTGGTCGCCCATGCAGTGGTTCCAGGAGTGCGGCAGGTGCAGGATGCGCATCGAGCCTAGGTCCGGGTTTTTGATGCGGCCCATCAGCTTCTGGCAGCCTTGCTTGCCGTCCATGGTCATCGATACGGTGCCTTTGAGCAGCGGCATGCGCACAATACGGTTACGCAGGCCGAAGCTGGCGTGGGCATACGGGATCTGCTCGGCATCCCAGGCTGCGGCAGAGGCGGCAACGTGGTCCTTGAAGGCCTGGTCGGCGCGTGGATCGGTGACGTCGTCCCATTCCAGGAGCGTTTTGAGCAGTTCAGGGTGCGAACCGTTGCAGTGGTAGCACTCGCGGTTGTTTTCCAGCACCAGCTTCCAGTTGGCCTTTTCCATCAAGGTGGTTTGCACCGCCACCTTGGTGTTCTCCATGTCGTAAGGCTCCATGTAATGGGCCAGGGTGGAGAGGAAGTCGTCGATGGCCGGTGGGTGCTCCGCCAGGCTGACGAAGATGTAGCCGCCGGCGGTTTTCACATGCACAGGCTTCAGGCCGTATTGCTTCATGTCGAAGTCGGCGCCCATTTCGGTACCGGCGAACAGCAGGCGACCGTCCAGTTCGTACGTCCACTGGTGGTAAGGGCACACCAGTTTGGCCACTTTGCCTTTGTCGCTGGTGCACAGGCGCGAGCCACGGTGACGGCAGACGTTATGGAAGGCATGTACCTGACCTTCGGCACCCCGTACCACCATGATCGGGTTCTTGCCGATCTCCAGGGTGAGGAAGTTGCCCTTGGCCGGGATTTCACACGTCATGCCGGCGATCAGCCATTCCTTGTGGAAGATCTCCTGCATGTCGATCTGGAACAGGCGCTCGTCGTTGTAGAACGGTTGGGGCAGCGAGAAGGTCCGCTCGCGGTTCTGCAGCATGTCGGCAGTTGCCTTGCGTGCAGGTTCCAGTGGATCGCCCAGGCTCAGGGTTGCGGTGACGTCCATCGTGTAGGTCCTCATGGCCAAGCGTGTGGCCGGTGGAAGTGGCTAATCGTTGTTATGGCGACGCAAGGCTGAAGCAGCAGCATTCTTTGAGGTGGAGTGTGCGTTCGCCGCCGACATGAACCATATCCCTGGACGACATGGTCGAATCCGTTTCCGACGCGCCAGCCCTTGTCGGTGGGGGCTGGTCGCGATAAGCACGTCAATGTCGCGGATAGGAATGTGCGCCGGTTGCAGCTTGAGCAGAATCACTACCATCAGGCCACAGTCGGCCGTGGAGATGAGCATGTCCAATCCCTTTCTCAATCCGGTGACTACCCAGACCTGGGCCAACGGCCGCCATATCGTCCGTTGCGTCAAGGTGATCCAGGAAACCTGGGATGTGCGCACCTTTTGTTTCATGGCCGACCAGCCGATCATGTTCTTCTTCAAGCCCGGGCAATTCGTCACCCTGGAGCTGGAAATCGAAGGGCAGCCGATCATGCGCTCCTACACCATTTCCAGCTCGCCCTCGGTGCCCTACAGCTTTTCCGTGACCATCAAGCGGGTGCCGGGCGGCAAGGTGTCGAACTGGCTGCACGACACCCTGCACGAAGGTCAGGAGCTGGCGGTGCATGGGCCGGTCGGCTTGTTCAACGCGATTGATTTCCCCAGCCCCAAAGTGCTCTACCTCAGCGGTGGCGTGGGCATCACCCCGGTAATGTCGATGGCCCGCTGGTTCTACGACACCAACGGCAATGTCGACATGGTGTTTGTCCACAGCGCCCGCTCGCCGAAAGACATCATCTACCACCGCGAACTGGAGCAGATGGCCTCGCGGATCGACAACTTCAGCCTGCATATCATTTGCGAGAAGCACGGCCTGGGCGAACCTTGGGCGGGTTACCGGGGTTACCTGAACCACAAACTGCTGGAACTGATCGCCCCGGACTTCATGGAGCGGGAGATCTTCTGCTGCGGCCCGACCCCTTACATGAACGCGGTCAAGCGCTTGCTTGAAGCCAGCGGCTACGACATGCGTCGTTACCATGAGGAGTCATTTGGCGCGACCCCGGCCGAGGTCAAGGCCGATGCCGTGGAACACGCCGAACAGGCCGCCGAAGCGGCCGAGGTGGACAACGCCGACCTGCATCAGGTGGAGTTCACCGCCACGGGCAAGAGCATTCGTGTCGCGCCCGGCGAGACGGTTCATGCGGCGGCGGCCAAGCTCGGCCTGATGATCCCCAAGGCCTGCGGCATGGGCATCTGCGGTACCTGCAAGGTGCTCAAGCTGGGCGGCGAAGTGGAGATGGAGCACAACGGCGGTATCACCGATGATGACGTGGCCGAGGGTTACATTCTGTCGTGCTGCAGTGTGCCGAAGGGGGATGTACGTATCGAGTATTAAATAGCTGCCCTGTTTGAACATTGTTCAGGCAGGGCATTTATTGTGTGGGTGAAGTCAACTATCAGTTTTGACAGTCTAGTTGTGTAGATGCTGATCTCGAATCAGTATTTCGTTGTGGTAGTGGGCGTGTGATTTAGTTCAGCAGGCTTTTGTTGAAAGATCACTGTTGAGGAGTCGCCCGCTATGTCTGCAATTCCCTCGCGTACCCGCAGAACACAATCAAAACGCCTTCAGGCAAACGAAGTGCGTGCCTTGATCCCGGATTTTCCCTTCGACTACGGTGAGTACCTGGCACAGGCCGGCCAACAGCCACTGGGCAGTATTGCCCCGAGCCACTATGGCAAGCAGGTACTGGTGGTGGGGGCCGGCATTGCCGGGCTGACAGCCGCCTACGAGGCGCTGCGCATGGGCCTGCACCCAGTGGTGGTAGACGCCAGTGGTCGCCTGGGTGGGCGCCTCTATTCGAAAGTGGTGGGCACGGAAAACAACGAGAGTAGTGTGATCTGTGAGTTGGGCGCCATGCGTTTTCCGCTGTCGGGGAAGGCGCTTTATCATTATTTCGAAAAAGTGGGCATGGCCGACAACAGTACCGAATTTCCCAACCCGGGTACTGTGGCTGCAGTCAGTACGGTGGTCGATTATCAGGGCGAGAAGGTTTACTACGAAGAAGGTACAAACAACTTCCCGAGGCCTCCAGCGTATACGAACTTAGAAGATAAGTTTTTCGATGTTTTTCTGCAGCAAGAGCCTATTCGCTTTGGCGAAATGGAACAGGCAATGTCTACGGGTACGATCAATCAGAGCCTGATCAAGTCGATCTGGAATACTGTTTTGGAAAATGGCTGGGATAACCTCAGTTTCCACGCGGCCATGGTCGAGCAAGCCAAATGGACCCCCGAGGAGATCAACCTGTTTGGCCAGATCGGTTTCGGTACGGGCGGGTGGAACACCGACTACCCCAACAGTTTTCTGGAAGTATTGCGGGTGTTGTACACCGGGCTCGATACCAATCATCGGCTCATGTATGACGGTGCTTCGACGTTACCGACACGGCTATGGAACACCTCGCCAAGCACCTTTGGTGATGCGATGGTGCATTGGGCCGCAGGCACTACGGTTGAGGGGCGGTCTAAAGCCGTGTTCGCCAACCCGTTGCAACAGGAGGTACGGCATATCGTCCGCCAGGCGGATGATCAGTTTCGGGTTTACTTCCATGACCTGGTTACCGGGCAGGAACAGTCCCTGGAGTTTTCCAGCGTTATCTATACACCCCATGTGCGTATCCTCGACAAATTGCGCTACATGGGCGGCCCACAGCTGTTCGCGGATATGAACACGTTGCTGAGCAAAGCCCAGTGGGAAGCGGTGATGTATACCCACTACATGCAGTCGGCGAAGATCTTTGCGGGTACCCAGGAAGCGTTCTGGAAGACGCGTGGCGAAGACGGTAAACAGTTGATGAGTATTACCTTGTCCGACCGGCTGACCCGTGGCACCTACCTGGTGGACTATGGCCAGAGCACCGGTACCTACAAGGGCAGTGGGATGTTCCTCTCGTACACCTGGAACGATGACAGCCTGAAATTTCTGGGTGACCTCGCTGCACCGGTGTCTGGGCATGTCGAGCTGTGCACGACACTACTGGATGTGGTGTATCCGGGGTTGAACGTGGCATCCAGGTTTGCCACGCAGGACCCTTTCGTCGAGTTGAACTGGGAAGATCAGCCGCACTTTCTCGGTGCCTTCAAGATGAACCTGCCAGGGCAGTACGAGTATCAGCGCCTGTTGTTCAGCCAGTTCATGCAGGGTGTCGGTGGTGCCAACCCCTATGGCTTTATCCTCGCCGGGGATGATGTGTCGTGGACTGGCGGTTGGGCGGAGGGCGCGGTGACCACCGCCTTGAATGCGGTGGACAAGTTGGCGGCCAAGTACGGAGGGAGTAGCGCCAACGGCCCCATTAGCCAATGGGAAGCGCTCAAGCCCATTGAGCTTACCGCCGGGCCGAAGCTTACCGCCGAGCCCAGGAAAACACCGCCTCATGAGTCCGCCCCTCACAACCGCGGCAGACTCATGAAGGAGCAGGTTAAACGCTGAAACGGGCGACCAGGCTGTTCAGGTCGACTGCCAGGCGTGACAGTTCGGCACTGGCTGCGCTGGTCTGGTGGGCTCCGGTGGCCGACTGCACCGACAGGTCATTGATGTTGACCAGGTTGCGGTCGACCTCGCGGGCCACCTGCGCCTGTTCTTCGGCGGCGCTGGCGATCACCAGGTTGCGTTCGTTGATCTGCGCCACGGCACCGGTGATGGTGTCCAGGGCCAGGCCTGCACCACGGGCGATGTTCAGGGTCGACTCGGCGCGCTCGGTGCTGTTGCGCATCGAGTTGACCGCTTGCTCGGTACCGCCCTGAATGCTGCCGATCATGCGTTCGATTTCGCTGGTCGACTGCTGGGTGCGGTGCGCCAGGGCGCGCACTTCGTCTGCAACCACGGCAAAGCCACGGCCAGCCTCGCCTGCCCGCGCGGCCTCGATGGCGGCGTTCAGGGCCAGCAGGTTGGTCTGGTCGGCCAGGCCACGAATCACGTCCAACACTTTGCCGATGTCTCGTGATTCCTCTGCCAGGTTGCTGACCAACTCGGCAGTGCCCTGTACATCAGCGCTCATGCGCTCGATGGCACTGACGGTCTCCATCACCAGATCACGGCCATCGCCGGCCGAGCGGGTGGCGTCCTTCGATGCTTCCGAGGTGCTGACGGCGTTGCGCGCCACTTCTTCCACCGCGCTGGTCATCTCGGTGACTGCCGTGGCCGCTTGCTCGATTTCGTTGTTCTGCTGTTGCAGGCCACGTGCGCTTTCTTCGGTGACGCTGTTCAGTTCTTCGGCTGCCGACGCCAGTTGGTTCGCTGAGCCGGAGATCTGGTGCAGTGTGTCACGCAGTTTGTTCTGCATCTTGGCCATGGCCTGCAGCAGGCGCGCGGCCTCATCCCGGCCTTGGGTCTGGATCGGTCGGGTCAGGTTGCCTTCGGCGATCTGTTCGGCGGCGTGCAGGGCATCGTTGATCGGCTTGACGATGCTTCGGGTCAGCAGCAAGGCGCAGACGAAGGTCAGTACGGTCGCGACCACCAGCAGCGCGATGACCAGGGTGAATGCCGTGGAGTACTGTTCGGCGGCCACCTGGTTAGTGTTACGGGTTTGCTCTGTGTTGATCTTTACCAGATTTTCCATGAGCGTGTTGATCTGCTCGGAGTTGTCCAGCAACTCGCGGTTCAGCAGGGTGCGCAGTTCGTCCAGCTGGCCGGACTGGGCGTGGTTCTTCATGCGCGCTTCCAGTTGACGGTACTGGCTTAGCAACTGCACGTACTGGTTGTAGGTTGCGCGTTCGTTCTGATCGGCGATCAGCGGCTCGTAGGTTTTACGCACCTCATCAATCTGCGCGTTGCGCTTGTCCATCAGTGCCAGCGTGTCGCGTAGCTCTGCGGGCTCGCGGTTAACCAGCAAGCGATAAGCCAGGCTGCGCAGGCGCAGGGTGAGTTGGTTGAGCTCGCCCAGGTTCTTGATGCTGGGGATGCTGTTTTGCTCAATGACCACACCTGCCTGGCGGATCACACTCATCTGGTTGAGCGCGAAAATACCGAGCGCCAGCATCAGCGCACCGATCAAGGCAAAACCCAGCAGTGCGCGCGGCGCGATGTTCATATTGCGTAGGGACATGGTCGTTATCCGAAGGAGAAAGGGCACGCGATCCATGCGACGCATTTTGACGTACTCTGCCTATCGGTCGAATCGGACAAGACTTGAGGCACTTCGGCCGAAAGTAACGCTTGTGAATGAAATTTCATCTGGGCAATGGTGGGGTTGCCAGGGAACCGAGTTGTCCAATGTGTGTCAATCAACATCAAAGCGGGGCCTCTGGCCCAATATCCCTGGCGAGTGCGGTGAGTTTTCTTTATCGTGTGCGCCCCCTGCAAAAACCCCCGAGAAGGCATTATGTTGGAAACTTCCCTGAGTCAATTGGAACAACTGGTCAACGACCTGGTACAGAAGAATCAGGAACTGGCTGAGCGCACTGCCAAGCTGGAAGCCGAACTGGTTCATGCCAAGGATGAAAACGACAGCCTGCAACTGAGCCTGCTGGAGCAGGAAGAGAAGCAGGGCGCTACGGCCGCGCGTATCCAAGCGCTGGTTGAGCGTGCCGGTGGTGGCGCAGTCAACGCATGAAAACGACCGCGCAGTCGATCAATGTTATCTCGATCCTGGGCACCGATTATTCGATCAAGGCACCTGAAGGCGAAGAGCAGACCTTGCTCAAGGCGGTGCAAATGCTCAAGGCTTCGTTGGGTGACACCAAACGCAAGTACCCAGCCCTGATTGGCGACAAGCTGTTGGTGCTGGCGGCGCTGAACCTGTGTTCGCAGCAGATCGAACTGCAGCACAAGCATCAGGAAGCCCTCGACCGTTATCAAGAGCAAGTCAACGCCACGGTCGACGTCATCGCCCGGACTATCGGCAACAACTGATCGCCCATTCCTCCGACGTACTGCGCGCCTGAGCGCGCCGGCTTTGCCGGCGCTGGGCGCGTAGTGACCTGCAACGCGTTCTAGCCCCCGTCCTGAGCCCTCTACATAAGCAAAACCGACACCTGCTCGGTTGGGTATTGTCTCGCGCTAATGGAATAATTGGATACCAAAGTGTATACAGTTGACCTGCCTGTTGCAGTACAGGGTCATTTGCTCGGGGGAATTCCATGCAGTTCTGGCGGCGCAGTATTCAGTGGAAGTTGATTGCAAGCATGGGTGCGGCCTTGTTGGCGAGCATTCTGGTGGTGGTCGCGATCTATACGCTGGCGGTTAACCGGCTGACGGAGCGTTATCTGGTCGAGACGGCACTGCCGGCGAGCATCGAGGCGATTCGTAACGACATCGAGCGGATGCTTGGACAACCGCTGACGGCGGCGGCGGACATCGCCAGCAATACCTTGCTGCGTGACTGGCTGGCCGAGGGCGAGGACGCCAGCCAACGTGCGCACTTTACCGAGTACCTGGATGCACTGCGCCAGCGCAACAACGCGTTCACGGCACTGTTTGCCTCTACGGTCTCCAATCATTACTACAACGAGAAGGGCCTGGACCGTACCCTGCGTCGTGACAACCCGGCCGATAGCTGGTTCTTCCGCTTCATCGACAGCGGTGACGAGCGGATGCTCAACATTGACGTCGATGGTAGCTCCGGTGAAGTGGCGTTGTTCATCGACTACCGGGTAGAGAAGGACGGCAAACTGGTCGGCATTGCCGGGCTGGGCTTGCGTTTGCATGAGCTGTCCGAGTTGATCCACAACTTCAGTTTCGGGGCGCGAGGACGGGTGTTCCTGGTGCGTGGCGATGGCTTGATCCAGGTGCATCCACAGGCCGAGTTCAGCGGTAAACGCCAACTCAGTGAGCAGTTGGGTGAGGCTGCGGCGAAAACCGCCTTGGTGCGGCAGGAGCGGGTGGTCAGTACGCGTTTTCAGCGTGATGGCGAAACCTTCCTGGCACTTAGCCTGCCGCTGCGCGACCTGAACTGGACGCTGGTGGCGGAAGTGCCCGAGTCGCAAATTTACGCCCAGGTGCATGAGACGGTCTGGTTGACCAGCCTGATCGGCCTGGCCGTGGCGCTGTTGTCACTGCTGCTGGTGGTCTGGCTGGCGCGTGGGCTGGTCAAGCCGATCCGCCAGGTAACCGCTGCACTGGTGGCCATCGGCAGTGGCGGTGGCGACCTCAGCCGTCGGCTGGATGAGGGCCGTAGCGATGAGTTGGGTGATCTGGCGCGTGGCTTCAACCGCTTTATCGACAGCCAGCGAGAACTGATCGGCCAAGTGCTGGGCACCACTGAGCGTTTGCACCGTGCGGTGGAACAGGTGACTCAGGTGGTGGACAACACCGCTGATCGCTCTGTGCGGCAGCAGGAAATGACCGAAACGGTTGCCACAGCGGTACATGAGATGGGCCTGACCGTGCAGGACATTGCGCAAAATGCCGGTAATGCGGCCCAGGCATCGCAGGCTGCCCGCAATGAAGCCGAACACGCCCGTGAGGTGGTGCAGCGCTCGATTAGCCAGATCGAAGGCATGTCCAACGACATCGGCTCGGCCGCCGGTGCGGTTGGCGAGTTGGCTGCAGAAGTCGCCTCGATCGACGAGGTATTGGCGGTGATCCGTAGTATTTCCGAACAGACTAACCTGTTGGCGCTGAATGCGGCCATCGAAGCGGCGCGGGCCGGGGAAATGGGCCGTGGTTTCGCCGTGGTGGCTGATGAAGTGCGCACATTGGCCCAGCGTACCCAGGTGTCCACGGGTGAAATCCAGCAGATGATTCAACGGCTCAAGCAGGGCACGGGCAATGCCGTGGCCTCAATGCAGGCCGGGCAGGTGGCAACCGGTGCCGGTGTGGCGTCGAGCCAGCGCACCGGCGCATCGCTGGGGACCATTACGGATCAGGTGGAGCATATCAGCGACATGAACCACCAGGTCGCCACGGCGACTGAGCAGCAGTCGGCAGTGACCGAGGAGATCAACCGAACGGTGCAGGGTATCTCAGACCTGGCCCGGCAAACCGCCGCAGAAGTGCGCGGCTGCCGGGACGAGTGTCAGGCCCTGCGCGAGCTGGCTGACGACCTGGCGCGGCAGATGGGCGGGTTTCGCCTGTAGCCGCTGATGGTGTCAGGCGCTCATCACGGCGCGGATATCTGCCGCCAGTTCGCGTACCCGGGCTTCCTCGGTGTCCCAGGAGCACATGAACCGGGCGCCGCCGCTGCCGATGAAGGTGTAAAAACGCCAGCCCTTGTTGCGCAATGCTTCCAGGGCGGGTTCCGACATTTGCAGGAATACACCGTTGGCCTCCACCGGGAACATCAGTTCAACGCCGGGGATGTCCGCGACCAGCGAGCTGAGCAATTGTGCGCAGTGGTTGGCATGGGCGGCGTGGCGCAGCCAGGCGCCGTCCTCCAGCAGGCCTACCCAGGGCGCCGAGAGGAAGCGCATTTTCGACGCCAGTTGCCCGGCCTGCTTGCAACGGTAGTCGAAGTCCTCGGCCAGTTTGCGGTTGAAGAACAGGATCGCCTCACCCACCGCCATGCCGTTTTTGGTGCCGCCAAAGCACAGCACGTCGATACCGGCCTTCCAGGTCAGCTCGGCCGGGGTGCAGCCGAGGAAGGCGCAGGCGTTGCTGAAACGAGCACCGTCCATGTGCAGGTTCAGGCCCAGTTCCTTGCAGGTGGCGCTGATCGCCTTGAGTTCATCCGGGCGGTAGACGCTGCCCACCTCGGTAGCCTGGGTGATGGTCACTACCCGGGGTTTGGGGTAGTGGATGTCCTGGCGCTTGAGCGCTACTTCGCGGATCGAAGCCGGGGTCAGCTTGCCGCCTTCGCTGCGGGCGGTCAGCAGCTTGGAACCGTTGGAGAAAAACTCCGGCGCGCCGCATTCGTCGGTTTCGACGTGGGCGGTCTCCGAGCAGATCACGCTGTGGTAGCTCTGGCACAACGACGATAGCGCCAGCGAGTTGGCGGCGGTGCCGTTGAAGGCAAAGAACACTTCGCAGTCGGTTTCAAACAGCTTGCGAAAGTGATCGGCTGCCCGTGCGGTCCATTGGTCGTCGCCATAGGCACGTTCGTGGCCGTGGTTGGCCTTTTCCATGGCGGCCCAGGCTTCGGGGCAGATACCGGAATAGTTGTCGCTGGCGAATTGTTGGCTTTGATCGGTCATGGTTCTGTCCTGAAAACGACGCAGGCAAGCACTCTAAACCAAGATTCGGTGAAGTGTCTGCTGCTGTATGGCTAGCGGCCCTGCAAGCGATGGGGCCATCTGCTGTAGGGTTTTTCGCGGGTTTTATCCTGCCTGTCGGGCTGACGCTCACGAGGTTATGTCGTAAACGCACCTTTGCGTGGCGCCCATAGGCATCTGGGCTGTCTGCGTCGGTCATACCATCGAATCCAAAGGGCGCTGTCCATGTCATGCCGCCCACCTAATGAAAGCCCATGCCGCTGCCGGGAGAGATGCGATGTTCAGCAAGCAAGACCAGATCCAGGGTTATGACGATGCACTGCTGGCGGCGATGAATGCCGAAGAGCAGCGTCAGGAAGATCACATCGAACTGATCGCCTCGGAGAACTACACCAGCAAGCGCGTGATGCAGGCCCAGGGCAGCGGCCTGACCAACAAGTACGCCGAAGGCTATCCGGGCAAGCGTTACTACGGCGGTTGTGAGCACGTGGACAAGGTCGAACAACTGGCGATTGACCGTGCCAAGCAACTGTTCGGTGCCGACTACGCCAACGTTCAGCCGCACTCCGGCAGCCAGGCCAACGCGGCGGTGTTCCTCGCCCTGCTGCAGGCCGGTGACACGGTGCTGGGCATGAGCCTGGCCCACGGCGGCCACCTGACCCACGGCGCCAAGGTCAGTTTCTCCGGCAAGCTCTACAACGCGGTGCAATACGGCATCGATACCACCACCGGCCTGATCGACTACGACGAAGTCGAGCGCCTGGCGTTGGAACACAAGCCGAAAATGATCATCGCCGGTTTTTCGGCCTACTCGAAAACCCTCGACTTCCCACGCTTCCGTCAGATCGCTGACAAAGTGGGCGCTTACCTGTTCGTCGACATGGCGCACGTGGCCGGCCTGGTCGCGGCCGGGCTGTACCCGAACCCGCTGCCGTACGCCGACGTGGTCACCACCACCACCCACAAGACCCTGCGCGGCCCACGGGGCGGCCTGATTCTGGCCAAGGCCAACGAAGAACTGGAAAAGAAACTCAACGCGGCGGTGTTCCCCGGCGGCCAGGGCGGGCCGCTGATGCACGTCATCGCGGCCAAGGCCGTGTGCTTCAAGGAAGCCCTGGAGCCCAGCTTCAAGGCGTATCAGCAGCAAATGATCGACAACGCCCAGGCCATGGCTGGCGTGTTCATCGACCGCGGCTACGATGTAGTGTCCGGCGGCACCGATAACCACCTGTTCCTGGTCAGCCTGATCCGTCAGGGCCTGACCGGCAAAGAGGCCGATGCTGCCCTGGGCCGTGCCCATATCACGGTGAACAAGAACGCCGTACCGAATGACCCACAGTCGCCGTTCGTCACGTCCGGCCTGCGCATTGGCACCCCGGCGGTGACCACGCGCGGCTTCAAGGTCAGCCAGTGCACCGCACTGGCCGGCTGGATCTGCGACATTCTCGACAACCTTGGCGATGCCGATGTCGAGGCCGATGTGGCGAAAAACGTGTCGGCACTGTGTGCAGACTTTCCGGTTTACCGCTGAGTGGTTGAGGAGTAACTGACTATGCAACGCTACTCGGGCTTCGGCCTTTTCAAGCACTCGCTGAGCCACCATGAAAACTGGCAGCGTATGTGGCGCACGCCGACCCCGAAAAAGGTCTACGACGTGGTGATCGTCGGCGGCGGCGGGCATGGCCTGGCCACGGCCTACTACCTGGCCAAAGAACACGGCATCACCAACGTTGCGGTGGTCGAGAAGGGCTGGTTGGGCGGTGGCAACACCGCCCGTAACACCACCATCGTGCGTTCCAACTACCTGTGGGACGAGTCGGCGCACCTCTACGAACACGCCATGAAACTCTGGGAAGGCCTGTCGCAAGACATCAACTACAACGTGATGTTCTCCCAGCGCGGCGTCTACAACCTGTGCCACACCCTGCAGGACATGCGCGATTCGGAGCGTCGGGTCAGTGCCAACCGGCTCAACGGTGTGGACGGCGAACTGCTCAACGCCCAGCAAGTGGCCGACGAGATTCCGTACCTGGACTGCTCGAAGAACACCCGCTACCCGATCATCGGTGCCACCGTGCAGCGCCGCGGCGGGGTTGCCCGTCACGACGCCGTGGCCTGGGGCTTTGCCCGCGCCGCCGATGCCTTGGGCGTGGACCTGATTCAGCAAACCGAAGTCACCGGTTTCCGCAAGGAAAATGGCGTGGTCATCGGGGTTGAAACCAGCAAGGGCTTCATTGGCGCCAAGCGGGTCGGTGTGGTCACCGCCGGTAACTCCGGGCACATGGCCAAGCTCGCCGGCTTCCGCCTGCCGCTGGAGTCGCACCCGCTGCAAGCACTGGTGTCCGAGCCGATCAAACCGATCATCGACAGTGTGATCATGTCCAACGCCGTGCACGGCTACATCAGCCAGTCGGACAAGGGCGACCTGGTGATCGGCGCCGGTATCGACGGTTGGGTTGGCTACGGCCAGCGCGGCTCGTACCCGGTGATCGAGCACACCCTGCAGGCCATCGTCGAGATGTTCCCGATCCTGTCCCGTGTGCGCATGAACCGGCAGTGGGGCGGCATCGTCGATACCTCGCCGGATGCCTGCCCGATCATTTCCAAGACCCCGGTCAAGAACCTGTTCTTCAACTGCGGTTGGGGCACCGGTGGCTTCAAGGCCACGCCGGGTTCAGGCAACGTCTTTGCCGCCAGCCTGGCCAAGGGTGAAATGCACCCGCTGGCTGCGCCTTTTTCCATCGACCGTTTCTACAACGGCGCACTGATCGACGAACACGGCGCTGCCGCTGTCGCCCACTAACAGGAGAACCTGACCATGTTGCACATCTTCTGTCCCCACTGTGGCGAGCTGCGCTCCGAAGAGGAATTCCACGCCGCTGGCCAGGCGCACATCCCGCGCCCGCTCGACCCGGATGCCTGCACCGATGAGGAATGGGGCACCTACATGTTCTTCCGCGACAACCCACGCGGCCTGCACCACGAACTGTGGATTCACGCCGCCGGTTGCCGCCAGTACTTCAATGCCACCCGTGACACGGTGACCTACGAAATTCTGGAAACCTATCCAATTGGCGCCAAGCCACAAGTGACCGGCAAAAACACCAGCCCGCAGTTGGCAGTCAGTGGTCAGGGAGAAAAGGTATGAGCCAGGTCAATCGCCTGTCCAACGGCGGTCGTATCGACCGCAGCAAAGTCTTGAACTTCACCTTCAACGGCCAGAGCTATCAGGGCTATGCCGGTGACACCCTGGCGGCCGCGTTGCTGGCCAACGGCGTGGACATCGTCGGGCGCAGCTTCAAGTACTCGCGCCCTCGCGGGATCATCGCCGCCGGTGCCGAAGAGCCGAACGCGATCCTGCAGATCGGCGCCACCGAAGCCACCCAGGTGCCGAACGTACGCGCTACCCAGCAGGCACTGTATGCCGGCCTGGTGGCCACCAGCACCAATGGCTGGCCGAGCGTGAACAACGACGTGATGGGGATCCTGGGCAAGGTCGGCGGCAAGCTGATGCCACCGGGCTTCTACTACAAGACCTTCATGTACCCGCAGTCGTTCTGGATGACCTACGAGAAGTACATCCGCAAAGCGGCTGGCCTGGGCCGTTCGCCGCTGGAAAACGACCCGGACACCTACGATTACATGAACCAGCACTGTGACGTGCTGGTGGTTGGCGGCGGCCCGGCTGGCCTGGCCGCTGCCTTGGCGGCTGGCCGCAGCGGCGCCCGGGTGATCCTTGCCGATGAGCAGGAAGAGTTTGGCGGCAGCCTGCTCGACACCCGTGAAAGCCTCGACGGCAAGCCTGCCGCGGAGTGGGTGGCGGCTGCCGTGGCCGAACTCAAGGACATGCGCGAAGTGACCTTGCTGCCACGGGCCACCGTGAACGGCTACCACGACCACAACTTCCTGACCATCCACGAGCGCCTGACCGACCACCTGGGCGATCGCGCACCACTGGGGCAGGTGCGTCAGCGTATCCACCGCGTGCGTGCACGGCAGGTGGTGCTGGCCACTGGCGCCCACGAGCGTCCGCTGGTGTATGGCAACAACGATGTGCCGGGCAACATGCTGGCTGGCGCCGTGTCGACTTACGTACGCCGCTACGGCGTAGCACCGGGCAAGAAACTGGTGCTTTCGACCAACAACGACCACGCTTATCGCGTTGCGCTGGATTGGTTCGACGCCGGCCTCAAGGTCGTCGCCATTGCCGATGCGCGGCATAACCCGCGTGGTTCGCTGGTCGAAGAAGCCCGCGCCAAAGGCATTCGCATTCTGACCTCCAGCGCGGTGATCGAAGCGCGTGGCAGCAAGCATGTGACAGCCGCCCGCGTGGCAGCCATCGACCTGAAAGCCCACGCAGTGACCAGCCCAGGCGAGTGGCTGGAGTGCGATCTGGTGGCCAGTTCGGGCGGCTACAGCCCGGTGGTTCACCTGGCTTCGCACCTGGGTGGCAAGCCGGTCTGGCGTGAAGACATCCTCGGCTTCGTGCCGGGCGATGCCCCGCAGAGACGCGTCTGCGTCGGCGGCGTGAACGGTGTCTACAGCCTCGGCGATACCCTGGCCGATGGTTTTGAAGGCGGTGTACGGGCTGCAACCGAAGCCGGTTTCAAGGCGGTCACCGGCGTACTGCCCAAGGTGCTGGCGCGCCATGAAGAAGCCACTGTGGCGTTGTTCCAGGTGCCGCATGACAAATCCACGGCACGGGCACCGAAGCAGTTCGTCGACCAACAGAACGACGTGACGGCTGCGGCTATCGAGTTGGCCACCCGCGAAGGCTTTGAGTCGGTCGAGCACGTTAAACGCTATACCGCGCTGGGCTTTGGTACCGACCAGGGCAAGCTCGGCAACATCAACGGCCTGGCCATCGCCGCCCGTTCGCTGGGCATTGGTGTGGCGCAAATGGGCACCACCATGTTCCGCCCGAACTACACGCCGATCACCTTCGGTGCAGTGGCGGGCCGGCATTGCGGTCACCTGTTCGAACCGGTGCGCTTCACCGCGCTGCATGCCTGGCACGTGAAAAACGGTGCCGAGTTTGAAGACGTCGGCCAGTGGAAACGGCCGTGGTACTTCCCGCGCAAAGGCGAAGATATCCATGCCGCCGTTGCCCGTGAGTGCAAGGCCGTGCGTGACAGCGTCGGCCTGCTCGACGCCTCGACCCTGGGCAAGATCGATATCCAGGGCCCGGATGCCCGTGAGTTCCTCAACCGCATCTACACCAACGCCTGGACCAAGCTGGACGTGGGCAAGGCCCGTTACGGCCTGATGTGCAAAGAAGACGGCATGGTCTTCGACGACGGTGTCACGGCGTGCCTGGGTGAGAACCACTTCCTGATGACCACCACCACCGGCGGCGCGGCACGCGTACTGCAGTGGCTGGAGATCTATCAGCAAACCGAATGGCCAGACCTGAAGGTGTACTTCACCTCGGTCACCGACCACTGGGCGACCCTGACCCTGTCCGGGCCGAACAGCCGCAAACTGCTGTCGCAGGTCACCGATATCGACCTGGACAAAGACGCCTTCCCGTTCATGAGCTGGAAGGAAGGCAAGGTGGGCGGGGTACCGGCGCGGGTCTTCCGGATCTCCTTTACCGGTGAGCTGTCGTACGAAATCAACATCCAGGCCAACTACGCCATGGGTGTGCTGGAGCAGATCGTCGAAGCGGGCAAGCCGTACAACCTGACCCCGTACGGCACTGAAACCATGCACGTACTGCGGGCCGAGAAGGGCTTCATCATTGTCGGCCAGGACACTGACGGCTCGATGACCCCGGACGACCTGAACATGGGCTGGTGCGTCGGGCGGACCAAGCCGTTCTCCTGGATCGGCCGTCGTGGCATGAACCGTGAAGATTGCGTACGGGAAAACCGTAAACAGCTGGTCGGCCTCAAACCGGTCAATCCGACCCAGTGGCTGCCTGAGGGTGCGCAACTGGTGTTCGATCCGAAGCAACCGATCCCGATGGACATGGTCGGCCACGTGACCTCCAGCTACGCCGCCAACTCGCTGGGCTATTCGTTCGCGATGGGTGTGGTCAAGGGTGGCCTCAAGCGCATGGGCGAGCGCGTGTTCTCGCCGCAGGCCGATGGCAGCGTGATCGAAGCGGAGATCTGTTCAGCGGTGTTCTTCGACCCGCAAGGCGAACGGCAGAACGTTTAAGGATTGACGCGCACGTGTGGCGCCGGCGCGGCCGGCCCCACACGGATCGCCCTACAGCATTTGATATTTCAGGCAGGTTTGAAATGAGCGCAATCAACGTTTACCAGCAACACCCAGGCAACGCCGCCAAGGCGGAATCGCCGCTGGCCCACGCCGACTTGCCGAGCCTGGTTGGCAAGGGGCGCAAGAACGCCGGTGTCACCCTGCGCGAGAAGAAGTTGCTGGGCCACCTGACTATTCGTGGCAACGGCCACGACCCGGCCTTCGCCGGTGGTGTGTTCAAGGCCATCGGCCTTGAGTTGCCCGTGGCCCTGACCGTGGTCGCCAACGGCGACATGTCGCTGCAGTGGCTCGGCCCGGATGAGTGGCTGTTGATCGTCCCCGGTGGCCAGGAGTTCGCCGTCGAGCAGAAACTGCGCGACGCCCTCAAGGACCAGCACATTCAGGTGGTCAACGTCAGCGGTGGTCAGACCCTGCTGGAACTGAGCGGCCCGAACGTGCGCGAAGTGCTGATGAAGTCCACCAGCTACGACGTGCACCCGAACAATTTTCCGGTCGGCAAAGCGGTCAGTACGGTGTTCGCCAAGTCGCAACTGGTCATCCGTCGCAGCAGCGAAGACACCTGGGAACTGCTGATCCGTCGCAGCTTCTCCGACTACTGGTGGCTGTGGTTGCAGGACGCCGCCGCAGAATATGGCTTGAGCATCCAGGCCTGAACCCGACAGGAGCGTTAGCATGAGCCGAGCCCCGGATACCTGGATTCTCACCGCCGACTGCCCGAGCATGCTCGGCACTGTGGATGCGGTGACGCGTTACCTCTATGAGCAGCGCTGCTACGTCACCGAACACCACTCGTTCGATGACCGGTTGTCCGGGCGGTTTTTCATTCGCGTGGAGTTCCGCCAGCCTGATGACTTTGACGAAGCGGCTTTCCGCGCAGGCCTGACCGAGCGCGGTGAGGCCTTCGGCATGGTCTTCGAGCTGACGGCGCCGAACCACCGGCCCAAGGTCGTGATCATGGTCTCCAAGGCCGACCATTGCCTGAACGACTTGCTCTATCGCCAGCGTATAGGCCAGCTGTCCATGGACGTGGTGGCGGTGATTTCCAACCACCCGGACCTGGAGCCGCTGGCCCAGTGGCACCGTATTCCGTACTACCACTTTGCCCTCGATCCCCATGACAAACCGGCGCAAGAGCGCAAGGTATTGCAGGTGATCGAGGCGTCCGGTGCAGAGCTGGTGATCCTTGCCCGCTACATGCAGGTGCTGTCGCCAGAGTTGTGTCGCAAGCTCGACGGCTGGGCGATCAATATCCACCACTCCCTGCTGCCCGGTTTCAAAGGCGCCAAGCCGTATCACCAGGCCTACAACAAGGGGGTGAAACTGGTGGGCGCCACGGCGCACTACATCAACAACGACCTCGACGAAGGCCCGATCATTGCTCAGGGCGTCGAAGCGGTCGATCACAGCCATTATCCCGAAGACCTCATCGCCAAAGGCCGCGACATCGAATGCCTGACCCTGGCCCGGGCGGTGGGTTACCACATTGAGCGGCGGGTGTTTTTGAACGCCAACCGCACGGTAGTGCTCTGACGAGCACGCTTGCCAGCAAAAAAATCCAGTAACTCAGCGCTGCCTCCGGGTAGCGCACTTTGCACCGCTACATAAAAACAATCAGCGAGGTGAAAGCATGTCTGGTAATCGTGGTGTGGTGTATCTCGGCGCCGGTAAAGTCGAGGTACAAACAATCCCCTATCCAAAAATGCAGGACCCGCGAGGCCGCAAGATCGAGCACGGTGTCATCCTGCGGGTAGTGTCGACCAATATCTGCGGCTCCGACCAGCACATGGTGCGTGGCCGTACCACCGCTCAGGTCGGCCTGGTTCTGGGTCATGAAATCACCGGCGAGGTGATCGAGAAGGGCCGTGATGTCGAAAACCTGCAAATCGGAGACCTGGTTTCGGTACCGTTCAACGTTGCTTGCGGTCGCTGCCGCTCCTGCAAGGAACAGCACACCGGCGTCTGCCTGACGGTCAACCCGGCACGGGCGGGCGGTGCGTACGGTTACGTGGACATGGGCGACTGGACCGGCGGCCAGGCCGAATATGTACTGGTGCCTTATGCCGATTTCAACCTGCTGAAACTGCCGAACCGTGACAAGGCCATGGAGAAGATCCGCGACCTGACCTGCCTTTCGGACATCCTGCCAACCGGTTACCACGGTGCGGTCACCGCAGGCGTTGGGCCGGGCAGTTCGGTGTACATCGCCGGTGCCGGCCCGGTCGGCCTGGTAGCCGCGGCCTCGGCGCGCCTGTTGGGTGCGGCCGTGGTGATTGTCGGTGACGTGAACCCGGTACGTCTGGCACATGCCAAGGCTCAGGGTTTCGAGATTGC
Source organism: Pseudomonas sp. FFUP_PS_473 (assembly GCF_002858665.1). Taxonomy (NCBI): domain Bacteria; kingdom Pseudomonadati; phylum Pseudomonadota; class Gammaproteobacteria; order Pseudomonadales; family Pseudomonadaceae; genus Pseudomonas; species Pseudomonas sp. FFUP_PS_473. The sequence goes on along the minus strand of NZ_PJQQ01000007.1, from coordinate 133,955 downwards.
CGACCTGTCCCAGGACACCCCGCTGCACGAACAGATCGCCAACCTGCTGGGTGAGCCAGAAGTTGACTGTGCGGTCGATGCAGTGGGCTTCGAGGCCCGTGGCCATGGCCATGCTGGTGCCCAGCACGAAGCGCCGGCCACGGTGCTGAACTCGTTGATGGGTGTGGTGCGGGTAGCCGGCAAAATCGGTATCCCTGGCCTCTACGTCACCGAAGACCCGGGCGCCGTGGATGCCGCCGCGAAAATCGGCAGCCTGAGCATTCGCTTCGGCCTTGGTTGGGCCAAGTCCCATAGCTTCCACACCGGCCAGACCCCGGTGATGAAGTACAACCGCGCCTTGATGCAGGCCATCATGTGGGACCGCATCAACATCGCTGAAGTGGTGGGCGTACAAGTCATCAGCCTGGATCAGGCGCCGGAAGGTTATGGCGAGTTCGATGCCGGCGTGCCGAAGAAATTCGTGATCGACCCGCACAAACTGTTCAGCGCCGCCTGATCATTCCCCCTGCCACCCCCGCTTTTTAGCGGGGGTTGTCTTCAGCTGACACCCCACCGACGCCATCGCAGGCAAGCCAGCTCCAACTGTAGGAGCCGGGCTTGCCCGCGATGCAAACGCCGCGAATTCGCGATCACCCCACCGACGTCATCGCAGGCAAGCCAGCTCCAACAGAGCCCGCGCCAGTCTGTAGGAGCCGGGCTTGCCCGCGATGCAGCCGCCGCGAACGCACGGACACCCCACCGACGCCATCGCAGGCAAGCCAGCTCCAACAGAGCCCGCGCCAGCCTGTAGGAGCCGGGCTTGCCCGCGATGCAAACGCCGCGAACTCGCGATCACTCCACCGACGTCATCGCAGGCAAGCCAGCTCCAACAGAGCCCGCGCAACCTGTAGGAGTCGGGCTTGCCCGCGATGCAAACGCCGCGAACTCACGATCACCCCACCGACGTCATCGCAGGCAAGCCAGCTCCAACAAAGAGCGGGCAGCCTGTGGCAGGCTTGCCTGCGATAGCGCCTGATGACATGAAATTGCTGGCAGATAACCTGTTCTAGGAAATATCCTACGAACGCTGTCGGCACCCATTGGCTTGTCTTGGAAATGTTGCCCACCTACGCTGCCCGTGTCGCTGACAATTCGGCGAACGGGCGTGGAAACCCGGGCAAGTATCAGGTGTCGCTTTATGGCGGCTGTGCGCGGGAGACCTTCGGGTCTGCCGGGGTTACCTGATGCATCCGGTTTTCCACCCCGCGTACAGCTGCCACCTCTTCGTGTGGAAACGGAAGGTTGCAGCCACACCTGCATCAGGAGCTTTCCATGAAGAAAATCGTTCCAGATCCACCCCACGAAACCCTTGCCCCAACCGCCAGCACGCTCTTCGGCCTCTGTGGTGCCGGCCACGATCCGATGTTTCTCGTGCGCCCCGGTATTGAACCCCATGACGCGCTGGTGCATGTCTCTCTGTTCTTGCGCGGCGCCTACGACACGGCCCATCAGGCCAGCGACACCGCCGACGAGTCGGCCAAGGGCTTTCTCTGGTCCACGATGCATTCGGTAGAAATGGCCAAGGGCCTGGTCGACGCCTTGCTCGACGGGATCGAGGCGCGCGCCCTAAGCGAAAGCTCAGGCTGAAAACACCCGACCACTGGCGGTCAGTCAGCACGGAACAATCCTGAGGCAGGCCAGTCAAATGACCGTTTCCCGCCGTTAAGGCTCAAGAGGTCATTTGATGAAGCGCTTTGCCCTGGTAACCCTGATGACCCTGGCCGCCAGCCCGGTCTTTGCCTTTAACCTCAGCGATGCCGCCAATGCCGTCTCGGCCATGCAAGGCACAGACAGCGAAGGCCCTGCCGTCATTGCTGCGCCAGCGTCGGCGAACCTGCTCAACACCTTGGGCAGCCAGTTGAACATCACCCCTGAACAAGCCGTGGGTGGCACGGGCGCGTTGCTTGGCCTGGCGAAGAACCAACTGAGTGGTGACGAGTTCTCGCAGCTGACCCAAGCGGTCCCGGGGCTCAACCTGCTCACCGGTGACAACGCGTTGGGTGGCTTGAATGGCTTGATCGCGCTGATGGGCAAGAGCGACGGCCAGCAATCGGCGCTGAGCAATGCCTTGGGCAATGTGAAAGACACCAACGACCTGAACAACGCCTTCAGCCTGTTGGGCATGGACACCGGCCTGATCGGCCAATTTGCCCCGTTGTTGCTGCAGTTCCTTGGCCAGCAAGGCGTGGCCAATTCGTTGTTGCAGAACCTGGGCACCATCTGGGGTAGCCAGGCAGCACTGCCTTCAGCCTGACCGGCTGGAGCGGTTTGCGCGTGAGGGGGGCTGTGGTAGCCTCCCGAGCCGTTTTACAAGGATAGGTAACTGCAATGTTCATGGATGCTCTGAAGATGTCCTTGCCGGCTGAGGCCGTGCTCGGTTTCGTCGTCTACATGGGTGGCGCCGCTGCGCTGTTCGCGCTCTATGCGCTGATCTATACCCGTCTTACGCCCTATAACGAACTGCGCCTGATTCGCGAAGGCAACACGCCTGCCGCTGTTGCCCTGGCCGGTGCGCTGGTGGGCTTTGCCATTCCGGTGGCCAGTGCTGTCTCTCATTCCATTTCGCTGCTGGACTTCCTGCTCTGGGCGGTGATCGCGGCGGTGGTGCAACTTTTGGCATTCGTGGTGGTGAACCGCTGTGTCAAAGGCATGGCCGAGCGCATCGCACGTCAGGAGATGGCCTCGGCCATCCTGTTGGCTGCGGTCTCGATCAGTATCGGGTTGCTCAATGCTGCCTGCATGACCCCCGCCGCCTGATCAGGGAGCACCGCGATGAAACGCAGTAAACGAGTACGGCTGATTGCGCTGGGCAGTCTGCCGCTGGTGCTGTCTGCCTGTGGCGAACGACCGACCCGCGTGGTCAGCGAGGTAAAGCGCTTTCAGGACGTCGACCATTGCGCCATGGCCGGGATCAACCGTCAGGTCTGTCTGCAGGCCTGGTTGGGCGCACAGCAGCACCATTACGCCAATGCGCCGCGCTTCGTGAGCCTTGAGGCTTGCGAGGAGGTTTTCCAGGAATGCGATACGCGCAACTTTGCCGGCAATTTCGTGCCACGGATGGAAGGGTTCGCCTTGACCGTCGACCGGCAGGTGTATGCCGATGGTAATGACGACACCTCAGGCGCTGGGTCGACGTCGACGGGCGGCACCCGGTTCTACGACTACACCGACACCGAGCCGCATTATTCCACTGAGGCGATCTACCACGAGCGTGATGGCCGCAATGCGTTCAAGGTTACTTCGTTGACCGAACAGGTTGCCGCAGGCAACCAGTACGCCGGGCTTGATCCGAACCACCCGACGTCGACGCCCTTCAGTTCCTTGCCGCATGCGCTGGACGGTACTCACCCCGCGACGGTGCCGGCTGGCAGCGCGCTGCACCCGACAGCATTGGCGCAATCGCCCCGGCCATTCGCCATCGGCAGTCACAATGGCTTTGTATCGCGTGCCTCGGCGCGTGGTGGCTTTAGTTCCTGAGGTGCGCAGATGAAACGTATAGCGGTTGCCCCGCGCCCGGGCTGGAAAGCCACCGCCGAGCATTTCGGTTTCAACTTCCATACCTTCGATGGTGAACCGTATTGGGATGAAAGCGCCTATTACCAGTTCAGCCTGCGTCAGATCGAGGATGACCTGGAAGAACCGACCCGCGTGCTGCATGAGCTGTGCATGGCGCTGGTGGCCGAGGTGGTGGAGAGCGACGCCTTGCTCGACCGCCTGGCGATCCCGACGGCTTACCATGAGCTGATTCGCCGTTCCTGGCGTGACGGGCACCCGCATTTCTATGGGCGCATGGACCTCTGCTATGACGGTTCTGGCCCGGCCAAATTGCTGGAGGCCAACTACGACACGCCCACCTCGTTATACGAAGCGAGTTTCTTCCAGTACCTCTGGCTGGAAGAGCAGATACGCCGTGGTGTGCTGCCGGGCGATGCCGACCAGTTCAACAGCCTGGAAGAGAAGCTGACCCAGGTCATGACGGCCAACCGCTTTGCTACGCCGTTCTATTTCGCCTCGGTAAAGGGTTCGGTGGAAGACCGTGGCACGGTGGAATACCTGCGCGACATCGCCGCGGGTGCCGGGCTCGATGCGCGCCTGGTCGACATGGAAGACATCGGCCTGAGCCGGGGCGGGCAGTTTGTCGATCCGGTGGGTGCGCCGATTCCGAGCCTGTTCAAGCTCTACCCTTGGGAAGAGATCTTCAACGACCCGTTCGGCCCGGCGATTGCTGGCAGCGGCACCTTGTTCGTTGAGCCGCCCTGGAAAGCGATCCTCTCCAACAAGGGCATGCTGGCGTTGCTCTGGGAGCGTCACGAGGGTCATCCGAACCTGTTGCCGGCGTTTATCGAGCCGACACCGGCCCAGCCTCTGGAAAAGGGCTGGGTGCGCAAGCCGTTTTTTTCCCGTGAGGGGGCGAACGTGGAGATTCATACCGGCCAGGGGCAGCGTATCGTCGAAGACGGTCCTTACGGCGGTGGGCCAAGCATCATCCAGCAGTTCCAGGCGTTGCCACGCTTTGGCGACAACTACACGGTAATCGGCAGCTGGATGGTCGGTGATCTACCGGCCGGTATCGGTATTCGCGAGGACAATTCGCTGATCACCAAGGACAGTAGCCGCTTCCTGCCCCATGCGATTATCGGTTGAATCAGCGCAGCTCGGCGCGCAGGGCCTCGATGCGGGCGTCCTTGTCGTGCCAGAGCTGGTTGACCCAGTCCTGAACCGTCTGACGGAACGCCGGGTCGCTCTCGTAGTCGCCAGCCCACAGGGCCGGGTCGAGTTCGCGCACCTGGATATCAATGATCACCTTGGGCACTGAACCGCTAAGCAGGTCCCAGAAACCTGGCGCTTTGTCACCGGGGTAGACCAGCGTGACGTCGAGCAGGGCGTCGAGTTGCTCGCCCAGTGCAGCCAGCACGAACGCAACACCACCGGCCTTGGGCTTGAGCAAGTGGCGGTAGGGGGAGTGCTGTTCGAGGCGCTTGGCCTCGCTGAAGCGGGTACCTTCCAGGTAGTTGACCACGGTGACCGGCTGGCGCTTGAACAGCTCGCAGGCGGCCTTGGTGATTTCCAGGTCATGCCCCTTGAGGTGCGGGTGCTTGGCCAGAAAGGCCTTGCTGTAGCGCTTCATGAACGGGTAGTCCAGCGCCCACCAGGCCAGGCCCAGCAGTGGCACCCAGATCAGCTCCTTCTTCAGGAAGAACTTGAAGAACGGAATGCGCCGGTTCAAGGCCTGGATCAACGCCGGAATATCGACCCAGGTCTGATGGTTGCTGACGGCCAGGTACGAGGTGTCCAGGCGCAAGTCGGCGGCACCTCGCACGTCCCATTGGGTGGGGATGCACAGCGCGAAGATCAGTTTGTCGATTTCGGCCCAGGTTTCGGCAATCCACTTCACCGCCGTGGAGGCGTAGTCGCGGTAGTGGCCGGGGAGCACCAGCTTGAGCAGGGCAAATACGGTGAGTGGGCCAATCAGTACCAGGGTGTTGAGCAATAGCAGCAAGGTCACGAGACTGCCGGTCAGCAGGCGGCGCATAAAGACCTCTTATTCTTGGGTAAGCGGTCGGTAATGATAAGCAGCGACGGGGTTTACGCCAAATACGGCGGCCCGCCCCTGGCAGACAAATGTTTCACATTGTCTTTAATACCCTGTGACACCGAACCTATGCTGCCTCTGTAGTCTAATCACTGTCTTTTCTCAAGGAAGCCAACCCGGTGAAACCCTTACTCGCATTGCTTTCCCTGTTGGCCCTGCCGGTGATGGCCGCCGAGCCGACCCTGTATGGCCGTTATGAATACATCGCCTTGCCGGAGATCGGCGAAACCCTCAAGGCCAAGATGGACACCGGGGCATTGACGGCGTCGTTGTCGGCCAAGGACATCGAGCGTTTCCAGCGCGACGGTGAGGATTGGGTGCGTTTCCGCCTGGCTACCAAGGATTCAGACGGTAAGGTCTACGAGCACAAGCTGGCGCGTATCAGCAAGATCAAGAACCGTGCGGATGAAGAGGATGATGGAGGCGAAGGTGCCGACGTGACCAAGCGCCCGGTGATTGATCTGGAGCTGTGCCTTGGCGATACCAAGCGCACCGTTGAAGTGAACCTGGCCGACCGCAGCAGTTTCAACTACCCATTGCTGATCGGCGCCAAGGCTCTGCGCGAGTTTGGCGCGGCCGTGAACCCGGCGCGACGCTTCACGGCGGGTAAGCCTGCATGCTGATGGTCTAGCCTTGTACAGGTCGGCCTTGCCGACGATAGGGGCGCCGGGTTAATGGCTGACACCACCGCGACCCTATCGCCGGCAACGCTGGCCTTTGTGGAGGTATAGAGTTTCTGGGCCTTGTCAGCCACACCTGAATCTCTTACAAGTGGCGACCGATTACCGCCAGGCCTGGATGCCATGCCCCATATCTTGATTGTCGAAGACGAAGCGGCCATTGCCGATACCCTGATCTACGCCCTGCAGGGTGAAGGCCACAGCACTGAGTGGGTGACGCTGGGCAACGCGGCACTGGAGCAGCAGCGTCTGCGTCCGGCTGATCTGGTGATTCTCGATATTGGCCTGCCGGATATCAGTGGCTTTGAAACCTGCCGCCAGTTACGTCGCTTCAGCGAGGTGCCGGTGATGTTCCTCAGTGCCCGTGACGGTGAGATCGACCGCGTGGTGGGCCTGGAGATCGGTGCCGACGATTATGTGGTCAAACCCTTCAGCCCGCGTGAAGTCGCGGCCCGGGTTCGGGCGATTCTCAAGCGCATGGCGCCGCGTACCGAGGCGTTGGGCAGCCTTGAGCCCTTTGTGCTCGACACCGTGCGTATGCAGATCAATTACCGTGGTCAGCCGTTGGGCCTGACCCGGCACGAGTTTCGTCTGTTGCAGTGCCTGCTGGAGCAACCGGAGCGGGTGTTCAGCCGTGAGCAGTTGCTCGATGCGGTCGGGGTGCCGGCCGATGCCGGGTATGAACGCAGTATCGATACCCATATCAAGAGCGTACGCGCCAAGCTGCGTCAGGTGGCCGGCGAGGCAGAGCCCATCCAGACCCACCGCGGGCTGGGCTACAGCTATAGCCCGAGCCATAGCTGATGCGCCTGGGGATACGGATTTTTCTGGTCTACTTCCTGTTTGTCGGCCTGACGGGCTACTTTCTGATCAACACCGTGCGCGAGGAAATTCGCCCTGGTGTGCGTCAGTCTGCCGAGGAAACCCTGGTGGACACCGCCAACCTGCTGGCCGAGATCCTGCGGGCGGACGTCAAGGCCGGTACCTTGGGCCAGAGCCAGCTGCCGCAGGTGCTCCAAGCCTATGGCCAGCGGCAGCCGCGAGCGCAGATCTGGGGGCTGCCCAAGACCGAGGTCAACCACCGCATCTACGTGACCGATGCCAAGGGTATCGTTCTGCTTGATTCCAGCGACCTGGCAGTGGGCCAGGACTACTCGCGCTGGAACGACGTCTACCTGACCCTGCGTGGGCAGTACGGCGCCCGCTCGACCCGCAGCGACCCTGACGATCCGGCGTCCTCGGTGATGCATGTCGGTGCGCCGATTCTGGATAACGGCACGATCATCGGTGTGGTCACGGTGGCCAAGCCCAACAGCTCGCTGCAGCCCTATATCGACCGCTCCGAACGCCGTTTGCTGTACCTCGGTGTCGGTCTGATCGCCCTCGGGTTGCTGGTGGGGGCCGGGTTGTCCTGGTGGTTGGCGACCTCATTGCAGCGCCTGACCCGTTATGCCCTGGCAGTCAGTGAGGGCGAGCGTGCGGAACTGCCACATTACCGTGGTGGCGAGTTGGCACAGTTGGCCGGGGCTGTGGAGCGAATGCGTACCCAGCTTGAAGGCAAAGCCTATGTCGAGCGCTATGTGCACACCCTGACCCATGAGCTGAAAAGCCCGCTGGCGGCCATTCGCGGTGCCAGCGAGTTGCTTCAGGGGCCAATGCCGGAGGCCCAGCGGCAACGCTTTGCCGGCAACATAGAAAGCGAAAGCGCGCGGATGCAGCAACTGATCGAGCGCCTGCTCAACCTCGCGCAGGTGGAGCAGTTGCAGAGCCTTGATGCGCAAGAGTGGGTGCCACTGGCGCAGATGGTCGACGACCTGTTGCTGGCCCACAGTGCCCGTATCGAAAGTGCCGGCCTGCAGGTGCGGCAGCGTTTGCCGCATGAACTCCAGCTGCTCTGCGAGCCGTTCCTGATGCATCAGGCGATTGCCAACCTGCTGGATAACGCGCTGGACTTCACCCCTCCAGACGGGATGCTGCTGTTCGAGCTGGAACGGGACGGGCAGCGTGTTGCGCTGAGCCTGTTCAACCAGGGCGAGGCGATTCCCGACTATGCGCTGGGGCGGCTCAGTGAACGCTTCTATTCCTTGCCGCGCCCGCGTACAGGGCGCAAGAGCACCGGGCTTGGGCTGAACTTTGTCGAAGAGGTGCTGCAACTGCACGGCGGTTCGCTGGACGTCGGCAATGTCGAGGGTGGTGTGCGGGTTCGCCTGTGGCTACCGGCCAACCGATTCAACTGAGGCTTCACCGCATCTACACAAAGTCTCCATATTCGCTCCCTCAAGGCTCCATAACGCTGACACACACTCTGTGGCATCGAAACCGGAGCCTTGAGCATGAACCGAAACCTAAGCCTGAAACTGGGCGCTATCGCCTTTTTGATTGTGTTGTTGCTGGTACCGTTGCTGATGATTGGTGGGCTGATCCAGGAGCGCCAGTCGCTGCGCGACGGCGTGGTGCAGGACATTGCCCAGAGCTCCAGCTTCAGCCAGACGCTCAGCGGCCCATTGCTGGTGGTGCCGTACCGCAAGATTGAGCGGCAGTGGAAAACCCCGGAAGGGGGTGGCGCACTCTATCAGGACGTGAAAACCGTCAACGGCCACTTGTATTTCCTGCCGGAGACCTTCGATCTGAACGCCAGGATCGACACTGAGCTGCGTTCACGCGGCATCTACGAAGCGCGCCTGTACCACGCCGAAAACCGCATCAACGGCCAGTTCCAGATTCCGGTGAAGCTGGGTTTAGGCAATGATTTTGAGGACTACACCTTCGATGCACCGTTCCTGGCTGTGGCGATCAGCGACATCCGCGGCATCGAGAAAGGCCTGAAGCTGGACCTGAACGGCCAGTCGATGGATTTCCAGCCGGGCACGGGCCTGAGCTGGTTGGGTGCCGGGGTGCATGTGGCACTGCCCGCGCTGGACAGCCGCAACGAGACCGTTCTGGATTACGCCTTTGATGTCAGCCTGCAAGGTACCGGGAAACTGCAAGTCTTGCCGGTGGGGCGTAGCAGCAATGTGACCATGGCGGCCAATTGGCCTCACCCCAGTTTTGTCGGTAACTACCTGCCGAGCAGTCGCCTGATCGACAGCCAGAGCTTCACTGCCAATTGGAAGACCTCGTTCTTCTCCACCAACATGGAAGACGCCTTGAGCCAGTGTGTGAACAACGAGTCTTGCCTGGAGTTCAAGGAACGCGCCTTTGGCGTGAGCTTTATCGACCCGGTGGATCAGTACCTCAAGAGTGAGCGGGCGATCAAATATGCGTTGTTGTTCATTGCCCTGACCTTTGCCGGCTTCTTCCTCTTCGAAGTGTTGAAAAGCCTCAGTGTTCACCCGATCCAGTACTTGCTGGTGGGTGTTGCCCTGGCGTTTTTCTACCTGCTGTTGCTGTCGCTGTCCGAGCACGTGGGCTTCGGCCCGGCCTATGCGATTTCGGCCAGTGCTTGCGTGTTGCTGATTGGTTTCTACCTGAGTCATGTGTTGCACAGCCTGGGCCGAGCGCTGAGCTTCAGCGGTGGCCTGGCGGTACTGTACGGCATGCTCTATGGCTTGCTCAGCGCAGAGGACTACGCCTTGCTGATGGGATCGTTGCTGCTGTTCGGCCTGCTGGGTGTATTCATGATCCTGACCCGGCGCCTGGACTGGTACCGGGTAGGGCAGGGCAAGCTGCAATGAGCGGTTTACGCGAGGAGCGTTGTGCCGGGGCGGCGCTGGCGATAAATATCGCCAGGCTGTTCAGCCCTTGTTGGAGCTGGCTTGCCTGCGATGGGATCGGCGCGGTGTCCGTGAGTTCGCGGCGTTTGCATCGCGGGCAAGCCCGGCTCCTACAGGCTGGCGCGGGATCTGTTGGAGCAGGCTTGCCTGCGATGGGATCGGTGGGGGGCCCGTGAGTTCGCGGTGTTTGCATCGCGGGCAAGCCCGGCTCCTACAGGCTGGCGCGGGCTCTGTTGGAGCTGGCTTGCCTGCGATGGCGTCGGTGGTGTGCCCGTGAGTTCGCGGTGTTTGCATCGTGGGCAAGCCCGGCTCCTACAGGCTGGCGCGGGATCTGTTGGAGCTGGCTTGCCTGCGATGGCGTCGGTGGGGTGCCCGTGAGTGCGCGGCGTCTGCATCGCGGGCAAGCCCGGCTCCTACCGGCTGGCGTGGGCTTTGTTGGAGCTGGCTTGCCTGCGATGGCGTCGGTGGGGTGCCCGTGAGTTCGCGGTGTTTGCATCGCGGGCAAGCCCGGCTCCCACAGGTATCGCGGGCAGGCCGCCGATCAGGCCTTGGGTGGTTCAGTGGCCTGGAGTGATGGCCGCTGGCTGACGTCAGCGTACCAGGCCGCCAGTTTAGGTTGAGCACTGCGCCAGCCGAACTGTGGCATGCGCAGGTCGAGGTAACCCAAGGCACAGGCGACACCAATGGCTGCGACGTCGAATGCCGCGCTGAGTTCAGCGATGTGCGCCTGTTCCAGTTGGGCCAGGCCGCGCCGGATCTTCTCCTGTTGTGCATCGACCCAGGCATCCCAGCGCTTTTCTTCCGGACGCAGGAAGGTCTCGTAGCGGGTCAGCACGGCTGCCTCGGCAATTGCGTCAGCCAGTGAGGCAACGGTCAGGCGCTGCCAGCGTGCGGAGCCCTCACGTGGGATCAGTGGGTTGCCGACATGCTGCAGGTCGAGGTACTCGAAGATCACCCGGCTGTCATGCAGCACCGAGCCGTCCGCCAGGCGCAGGGCCGGGATTTTCCCGGCCGGGTTGCCTTGGTTCAGCGTCGCGTCGGGCTGGGTCGGGCTGATGTTGACGCTCTGCAGCGCGACCCGGTCCAGTTGCCCGGTTTCGTGCAGCAAGACCATGATCTTGCGGACGAACGGCGAGAACGGCGAGTAAAACAGCGTCATGCTCGGTGCGGACATGTCAGTTCCTCAGTTGTTTTGCAGGCTGGGCGGCATGCAGATGCCTGTACCGCCGATGCCGCAGTAGCCATTCGGGTTCTTGGCCAGGTACTGCTGGTGGTAGGCTTCGGCGAAGTACACGATCGAGTGCTCGGCGATTTCAGTGGTGATGGTGCCCCGACCGGCCTTGGTCAGTTCGGCCTGGTACACGTGCTTGCTGGCCAGGGCCTGTTCCAGCTGGCTAGGGGTGGTGGTATAGATCACCGAGCGATACTGCGTGCCAATGTCATTGCCCTGGCGCATCCCCTGTGTTGGGTCATGCAGCTCCCAGAACATCGTTAGCAGTTCCTGGTAGCTGACCTTTTCCGGCTCATAGACAACCAGCACCACTTCAGCGTGGCCGGTCAGGCCAGAGCAGACTTCCTCGTAGGTCGGGTTCGGTGTGACGCCACCCGCGTAACCTACCACTGTGCTGACCACGCCTTCGCGTTGCCAGAAACGGCGTTCTGCCCCCCAGAAGCAACCCAGGCCGAAAATGGCGAATTCCACATTGCCCGTGAACGGCCCCAGCAGTGGATTGCCGTTGACGAAGTGATACTCGGGTAAGGTCACGTGTTGTTCGCGGCCCGGCAGGGCCTGCTTTTCAGTCGGTAGCGTGCTTTTGTTTGTCAGGATTTCAGAGCGCAAGACCATGAACCCACTCCTCTATGTCAGATGGGACGGCCGCGAGGCGGCGTCGATAAGGCTTAGACCTGTAGTGTGCCCGAGTGTTACACGGCTGTCAGGCGATTGGGCCGCGTGGGTAGCGCTTGAGTTTATCCAGCAGCTCGTGGCCGGAGATGGGCCGGTCAAACAGGTAACCCTGGCCGACATCGCAACGGTGCCTGCGCAGAAATGCCAATTGCTCAGCGGTCTCGATGCCTTCGGCAACCACCTTGAGCTTGAGGTTGTGGGCCATGGCGACCACGGCTGAGGTGATCTCCATGTCGTCCTGGTTGTCGGGAATTTCGTTGATGAAGCTGCGGTCGATCTTGATGATGTCGATCGGGAACTTCTTCAGGTAGCTCAGTGACGAGTAGCCGGTGCCGAAGTCGTCCATGGCCAGGGTCAGGCCCAACTGCTTGAGCTCGTCGAGTTGGCGGTGAGTGTCTTCGGTGGCTTCAAGCAACAGGCCTTCGGTCAACTCCAGTTCCAGGAGGTGCGGCGGCAGGGCTTCCTCTTTGAGGATTTTGGCAATCGAGGCGACCAGGTCCGGGTCGGAGAACTGCTTGGGTGACAGGTTGATGGCCACTTGCAGGTTGCCCAGGCCTTCGCTTGCCAGCTCCTGGCTCATGCGGCAGGCCTGACGGGCGATCCACTTGCCGATTGGAATGATCAGGCCGGTTTCTTCGGCGACGCTGATGAACTGGTCTGGGCGAATCATGCCCTTTTCCGGATGGTTCCAGCGCAGCAGCGCCTCCATGCCCAGCAGGCGACCGCTGCGCAGGCAGACCTTAGGCTGGTAGAACACTTCCAGTTCGTTCTGGGTCAGCGCCCGGCGCAGGTTGTTCTCGACAAACAGTTTGTAGCTGGCTTCGGCGTTGAGCGCTTCGGTGAAGACCTGGACCTGATGCTTGCCGTTGGCTTTGGCCTTGTGCAGCGCAAGCCCGGCATTCTTCATCAGGGTTTGCGGGTCGCGCCCGTGCAGCGGTGCGCAGGCCAGGCCGACCGAGGCGGTGACGTTGATCAACTGGTTATCGACAAACAGTGGCTTGTCGAGGGTCTTGAGCAACTGTTGCGCAACCTGCTGGCCACCCTCCATGTCGGTATCGTCGAGCAGTACGGCAAATTCGTTACTGGCAAACCGCGCCAGGCTGCCACCGGGGCTCAGGCTGTTGCGCAGGCGTCGTGCCAGGCTGATCAGCAGTTTGTCGCCGGTCTGATGGCCAAGGCTGTCATTGATCCGCTTGAAGTTGTCGATGTCCACCAGCAACAGGCTGATCTTGCGGTCGCTGTCGCAGTTAAATCGCTCGTCCAGGTTTCGGATAAATGAGGGCCGGTTGCCCAGGGTGGTCAGGTTGTCGGTGTAGGCCAGGCGTTCGATACGCTGTTGGGCCAGCTTGGTTTGGGTGATGTCTTCGTAGATGCCGATGTAGTGGGTCAGTTCGCGGTTATCGCCATAGACCTTGGAGATCGACAACTGTCCCCAGTACGGCTCGAGGTTCTTGCGCCGGCTTTTGAACTCGCCTTGCCAACTGTTGTTCATGGCCAGGCTGGAGGGCGCATCGAAGAGCAGGTCGTTGAGGTTTTCCAGGGCCGGCAGCTCTGACAGGCGGTGGCCATGGACCTCTTCGGCGCTGTACTGGGTGATCGCCGTGAAGCTTGGGTTTACGTACTCGACCACGCCATCGCGGTTGACCAGCAGGAAGGCGTTGGCGCTTTGCTCCACGGCGCGCTGGAACAGGTGCAGTGCACTGGTGGCCGTGCGGCGGTTGTGGTTGTTGATGACCTGGGCGAACTGATCGGCCAGCTCGCCAGCAAAGGCGAGTTCGTCCGACTGCCAGGTACGTGTCGAGCCTCTATGTTCCAGGCACAGCACACCGACCACCTGCCCGTCGATGCGGATACTGGCATCGAGCATGGCGCTGATGTTGTGTTGGCGCAGGTGATCAACCAGCTCGCGGGTGCGCGGATCGTGGTTGGCATTGTGGGCGTCGATGGCACGGCTGGTGTGCAGGGCTTCCAGGTAGTTGGGAAACTGGCTGGCGTCGAACGCTTCGGGCAGGCGGTATTCCTGGGTATCGCGGTAGTAGGCCGAGATAGGCTCCAGGCGCTGGTCTTCCAGGTTCCAGATGCTTGCGCAGTCGACCTTGTAGATCTCGCAGGCGCTGCGGGTGATCAGTTCGGCGGCCTCCTGCAGCGAGTTGCCGGCGCTGTAACGCTGTCGTGCCAGGCGCAGGATCAGGTCCTGCTGGGCGCGCACCCGCTCCAGATGCTCGAGCTGTTCCTGTTGCGCTTGCTGGTTGAGTTGCAGGGCGATCTGCAGGCGGTTGTTACGGGTTTCCAGTTCGCTGGGCGAAAGCTCTGGGCTATCGCCAGGCTGCCCGTCGATTACCAGCAAGTAGCCGCGCAACAGGTGCCGATTGTGCTGTTTGTACGCTTCGCCAACTTCCAGCAGGTGCAGCGGCCCTACGCTTGTGTGCAGCGTGTAGCGCACCAAGTAATGGTTGCGCTGGCTCAGTTGCAGCTCAATGGCGTCGTGCAGTTTGTAGCGCGCCTCAGGCTCCATCAGGCTCGCGTAAGGCGACCCGATCAGGGCGCAGAGGTCGACGGCAGGCATGCCGAACTGGCGTTCGCAGCTCGGGTCGAGAAACAGCATGGCCCAACTGGCTTCATTCAGCCGCTCGAAACGCAGCATGCCGAGCCGCGAAGGCACGGGCAATTGCGTTACTACCTCGGCCACCATACGGCTGGCGGCATCGGGTTGGCTTTTCATGGAGAGCTCGCTTCAAAGGTACGAATGCGCAGTGGCCTGGAACTCGTGGAAAAATGCGTGCCGCAAGGTTGCATCATGCCGTGCTGGCTGACAAGCGCAACACGTGGTTACGACTTTTCAGGTTATCGGCCGTATCGACAGTTTCTGAAGCGAGGGGGCGTTGGGGCGAGGGGCATGGGGGCTGTGGCCTGGACAGCTCTACGAGCACTCGGCCATTACGGCTGCAACACACAAGTAACAGGCAAAAAAAGCCCCGCCAAATTGGCGGGGTTGAGGTACGAGCGTGGCAGCTCGAAAAAGGGTCTGTCTCCCCCGGCAGAGGGAGACAGGGTGTAGCGATTACAGCAGCATGGTGCGGATGTCGGCCAGCAGGTCGCTCAGACGCTTGGTGAAGCGTGCTGCTGCGGCGCCGTTGATCACGCGGTGATCGTAGGACAGCGACAGCGGCAGCATCAGCTTCGGCTGGAAGGCTTTGCCATCCCAGACTGGCTGGATGGTGGCCTTGGAGACACCGAGGATCGCCACTTCCGGCGCGTTGACGATCGGCGTGAAGCCGGTGCCGCCAATGTGTCCGAGGCTGGAGATGGTGAAGCAGGCGCCCTGCATGTCATCAGCCGAGAGCTTCTTGGTCCTGGCTTTTTCAGCCAGGGCCGCAGCCTCACCAGCCAGTTGCAGCAGGCTCTTCTGGTCGACGTTCTTGATGACCGGAACCAGCAGACCATCCGGGGTGTCCACGGCGAAGCCGATGTTCACGTATTTCTTGCGCAGGATGGCCTTGCCGCTTGGTGCCAGCGAGCTGTTGAAGTCTGGCAGTTCCTTGAGCAGGTGTGCACAGGCTTTGAGCAGCAGTGGCAGCACGGTCAGCTTGACGCCCGCTTTCTCGGCGACGGCTTTCTGCGCAACGCGGAAGGCTTCCAGTTCGGTGATGTCGGCCGAGTCGAACTGGGTAACATGAGGCACGTTCAGCCAGCTGCGGTGCAGGTTGGTGGCACCAACCTGCATCAGGCGCGTCATCGCCACTTCCTCGACTTCGCCGAAACGGCTGAAGTCGACTTCCGGGATCGGCGGGATGCCTGCACCACCGGTTGCACCGGCGGCAGGCGCTTCCTTGGCCTTCTGCATCATGGCCTTGACGTACGCCTGCACGTCTTCCTTGAGGACACGACCGTGCGGGCCGCTGGCCGAAACAGCGTTCAGCTCGACGCCGAATTCGCGGGCCAGTTGACGCACGGCAGGGCCGGCGTGAACCTTGGCGCCGTTGTTGGCAGCCGGAGCGGCGACAGGTGCCACCTCGACCTTGGCCGCCGCTGCTGGCGCTGCAGCAGGTGCTGCAGCTGGAGCCGCTTCGGCCTTGGCGGGTGCTGCGGCCGGTGCCGGGGCGGCAGCCGCAGCTGCGCCTGCAACCTTCAGCTTCAGGATCAGGTCGCCAGTGCCGACTTCGTCGTCCAGCTTGGCGATGATCGCTTCGACCACGCCAGCTGCAGGCGATGGAATCTCCATGCTTGCCTTGTCCGATTCCAGGGTGATCAGCGACTGGTCAGCTGTGACGCTGTCGCCGACCTTGACCAGTACTTCGATGATCTTGGCCTTGCCCGAGGAGCCGATGTCTGGAACATGGATGTCCTGAACAGTGGCCGCCGCAGGGGCAGCTGCTGGCGCGGCTGCGGCGACTGGCGCTGCAGCAGGTGCCGGGGCGGCTGCAGGTGCTGCGGCCGGAGCCTCAGGCGCCGCAGCGGCGCCCTCGACTTCCAGTTCCATCAGTTCGTCGCCTTCTTTCAGGCGATCACCCAGCTTGACCTTCAAGGCCTTGATCACGCCGGCTTTCGGAGCCGGGATCTCCATGGAGGCCTTGTCGGACTCCAGGGTCAGCAGGCTCTGGTCGGCTTCAATGCGGTCGCCAACTTTGACGAACAGCTCAATGATTTCACCTTCACCGCTGCCGATGTCAGGTACGCGAATGAGTTCGCTCACTTAGAAATACTCCTCAGCAGTCCAGTGGGTTGCGTTTTTCCGGGTCGATGCCGAAACGGGCGATGGCTTCAGCCACCACTTTCGGTTCGATATCGCCACGGTCGGCCAAGGCTTCCAGGGCAGCCAGCACTACGAAGTTGCGGTCGACTTCGAAGAAGTGACGCAGTTTCTTGCGGCTGTCGCTGCGACCGAAGCCATCGGTACCCAGGACTTTGAATTCTTTGCTCGGTACCCACTGACGAATCTGCTCGGCGAACAGTTTCATGTAGTCGGTGGAGGCAATGACCGGGCCCTTACGGCCAGCCAGGCACTCTTCGACGTAGGTAGTCTTCGGCTTCTGGCCAGGGTGCAGGCGGTTGCTGCGCTCTACGGCCAGGCCGTCGCGACGCAGTTCGTTGAAGCTAGTAACGCTCCAGACATCAGCGCCGACGTTGAACTCTTCACGCAGGATCTTCGCCGCTTCGCGGACTTCACGCAGGATGGTGCCGGAGCCCATCAGTTGAACGTGGTGCGCCGCTTCGCGGGTGTCTTCCTCGAGCAGGTACATGCCCTTGATGATGCCTTCCTCGACACCGGCCGGCATGGCTGGCTGGGTGTAGGCTTCGTTCATCACGGTGATGTAGTAGAAGATGTCCTGCTGCTCTTCCATCATCTGGCGCATGCCCTCGCGGATGATTACCGCCAGTTCATAGCCATAGGTCGGGTCGTAGGTGCGGCAGTTCGGGATGGTGCCAGCCAGCATGTGGCTGTGACCGTCTTCGTGCTGCAGGCCTTCGCCGTTGAGCGTGGTGCGACCGGCGGTACCGCCGATCAGGAAGCCACGGGTGCGGCTGTCGCCAGCGGCCCAGGCCAGGTCGCCGATACGTTGGAAGCCGAACATCGAGTAGAAGATGTAGAACGGCAGCATCGGCTGGTTGTGGCAGCTGTACGAGGTACCGGCAGCGATGAAGGAGGACATGGCGCCCGCTTCGTTGATGCCTTCCTCGAGGATCTGGCCCTTCTTGTCTTCGCGGTAGAACATCACCTGGTCTTTATCGACTGGCTCGTAGAGCTGGCCGACCGAGGAGTAGATGCCCAACTGACGGAACATGCCTTCCATACCGAAGGTACGGGCTTCGTCCGGGATGATCGGCACGATGCGCTGGCCGACTTCCTTGTCCTTGACCAGTTGCGCGAGGATCCGCACGAAGGCCATGGTGGTGGAGATTTCACGGTCGCCCGAGCCGTCCAGGATTGCCTTGAGGGTTTCCAGTGGCGGCGTCGGGATGCTGAAGCTCTTGGCGCGACGCTGAGGCACGAAGCCACCCAGGGCGGCACGGCGCTCACTCAGGTAACGGGCTTCGGCGCTGCCTTCTTCCGGTTTGAAGAACGGCAGGTTTTCCAGCTCGTCATCCTTGACCGGGATGTCGAAGCGGTCGCGGAACAGCCGCAGGCTGTCGATGTCGACCTTCTTGGTGTTGTGCGCGGTGTTCTTGGCTTCGCCTGCACCGGTACCGTAACCCTTGATGGTCTTGGCCAGGATGACAGTCGGCTGGTCTTTGTGGTTGACCGCCTGATGGTAGGCTGCATAGACCTTGTACGGGTCGTGGCCACCACGGTTGAGCTTCCAGATCTCGTCGTCGGACAGGTCTTCGACCATGGCCTTGAGTTCTGGGGTGTTGAAGAAGTGCTCACGGACGAACGCGCCGTCCTTGGCCTTGTAGTTCTGGTACTCGCCGTCGATGACTTCATCCATGCGGCGCTGCAGGATACCGTGGGTGTCCTTGGCCAGCAGTGGGTCCCAGAAACGGCCCCAGACGACTTTGTTGACGTTCCAGCCACCGCCACGGAACACGCCTTCGAGTTCCTGGATGATCTTGCCGTTGCCGCGAACCGGGCCGTCGAGGCGCTGCAGGTTGCAGTTGATGACGAAGATCAGGTTGTCCAGCTTCTCGCGGCCGGCCAGGGCGATTGCACCCAGGGATTCCGGCTCGTCGCACTCGCCGTCACCCATGAAGCACCAGACCTTCTGCTTGCCTTCAGGGATGTAGCCACGGCTTTCCAGGTACTTCATGAAGCGTGCCTGGTAGATCGCCTGGATTGGGCCCAGGCCCATCGAAACGGTCGGGAACTGCCAGAAGTCAGGCATCAGCCATGGGTGCGGGTACGACGACAGGCCATTGCCATCGACTTCCTGGCGGAAGTTGTTCATCTGATCTTCGCTGATGCGGCCTTCCATGAACGCGCGGGCGTAGACGCCCGGCGAGGCGTGGCCCTGGAAGAAGATCAGGTCGCCGCCGTGTTCATCGGTCGGGGCCTGGAAGAAGTAGTTGAAGCCAATGTCATACAGGGTGGCACTGGAGGCGAAGCTGGAGATGTGGCCGCCCAGATCCGAGTCTTTCAGGTTGGTACGCATTACCATGGCCAGCGCGTTCCAGCGCACCAGCGAGCGAATGCGGCGTTCCATGAACAGGTCGCCAGGCATGCGTGCTTCGTGGGTGACGGGAATGGTATTGCGGTATGGCGTGGTGATGGCATATGGCAGCTGCGAACCACTACGGGTTGCCAGCTCGCCCATACGGGTCATCAGGTAGTGAGCGCGGTCTTCGCCTTCTTTGTCGAGAACCGACTCCAGGGCGTCCAGCCATTCCTGGGTTTCGACGGGATCGAGGTCTTGCATGGCTTGCTCCAGGGCGGAAAGGCTACCAGAATCGGTGGCCTGAGTTTTTTGGCGCCTGGCCTTGTGGGCAGGCGACATGAATTCTTGGATTACCGGATAGGGTCCCGGCGCTGTGTAGTTTTACTACAAATCAATCGGCATTTCATGCTTTTGAGGCGAAATGATAGTAGTAAAACTACAGAAAAATGGCTCGTGGCCTCTGCTCGGGTTGTGGGAAAAATCGATACGGGTGGTAAAAGCTCCGTCATCAAAGGGTTTGCTGCGATGTTTTCTACCAAGAAATCGGTTTTTTCAGCTATTTATAACTTTTGTACGACAGTCTGTCCGAGGCCTTGTTTTACGTGCCTTGCAGCCCACCACTTTTTCACGCCGTTCAAGGATAGACCATGAGCTTGCCTTCGCTGGCCGAGTTGCCCGCTTCCTTCGCGCCGCTGGTCGAGCGCAATAAACAGTCGCTGCGCAGTGCGGTCGCAGACGCTGGCCTGCAACTGGACGACTGGAGCCCAGAACGCTGGCAGCAGTTTGACCGGGTTTGCGCGGCCAGTGACTTTGTCCTGCAACAGGTGCTGCGAGACCCGCAGATGCTCCTGGACCTGCTGGCCAGTGGCGAACTGGACCGCTCGTTCGCTGCCGGTGAGTTGTGCGCCCAGGTGGCTGCAGCGGCCCAGGCGGCCACGACGGAAGACGAGTTGGCGCGCAACCTGCGCCGACAGCGCACGCGCCAGCAGGTGCGGATCATATGGCGTGATCTGAATCGCCAGGCCGATCTGGTGCAGACGTGCCGTGACCTTTCCGACCTGGCCGATGCGGCCATCGATCAGGCCTATCAATGGCTGTACCCGCGTCAGTGCCAGCAGTTCGGCACACCCATCGGCCACCGTAGCGGCGAGCCGCAGCACATGGTGGTGCTTGGCATGGGCAAGCTCGGCGCGGTCGAGCTGAACCTGTCTTCGGATATCGACCTGATCTTCGCCTACCCGGAAGGCGGGGAAACCGAAGGGGTCAAACGTTCGCTGGATAATCAGGAGTTCTTTACCCGCCTTGGTCAACGCCTGATCAAGGCGCTGGACCCGGTCACCGTCGACGGTTTCGTATTCCGGGTCGACATGCGTTTGCGCCCTTATGGCTCGGCTGGCGCGCTGGTGCTCAGCTTCAATGCCCTTGAGCAGTACTACCAGGACCAGGGTCGAGACTGGGAACGCTACGCGATGATCAAGGCGCGGGTAGTGGCTGGCGATCAGACCACTGGCGCGCAGTTGCAGGAAATGCTGCGGCCATTCGTTTACCGGCGTTACCTGGACTTCTCGGCGATCGAAGCGCTGCGCACCATGAAGCAGTTGATCCAGCAGGAAGTCCGGCGCAAGGGCATGGCCGACAATATAAAGCTGGGGGCTGGCGGTATCCGCGAGGTCGAATTTATCGCCCAGGCGTTCCAGTTGATTCACGGCGGGCGTGACCTGAGCCTGCAGCAGCGGCCGCTGCTCAAGGTGCTGGCAACCCTTGAAGGGCAGGGCTACCTGCCGCCTGCGGTGGTTGCCGAACTGCGCGAGGGCTATGAGTTCCTGCGTTATACCGAGCATGCCATTCAGGCGATTGCCGACCGCCAGACACAAATGCTGCCTGACAGTGAGCTGGACCGTGCCCGGATCGCCTTTATGCTTGGCTTTGCCGACTGGGCGGCGTTCCATGAACAGTTGATGTACTGGCGTGGGCGCATCGACTGGCATTTCCGTCAGGTCATTGCCGACCCCGACGAGGACAGCGAAGCCGGTGAAGAGGTGGTCGGAGGCGAATGGCTGCCGTTGTGGGAAGAGGTACAGGATGAGGAGGCCGCCTGTCGTCAGTTGCAGGACGCCGGGTTTGTCGACGGGCCCAAGGCCCTGAAACAACTGGCTGGCCTGCGCGCGAGCCCACAGTTGCGTGCCATGCAACGCCTGGGTCGTGAGCGCCTGGATGCATTTATTCCACGCCTGCTGGCGCAAGCGGTGGAGCATGCTGATCCCGATCTGGTACTGGAGCGGGTATTGCCGCTCGTCGAGGCGGTGGCGCGGCGTTCCGCCTATCTGGTGCTACTGACTGAAAACCCAGGCGCCTTGCGGCGCTTGCTGACCCTCTGTGCCGCCAGCCCCTGGATTGCCGAGCAGATTGCGCGCTTCCCGCTGCTGCTTGATGAGCTGCTCAATGAAGGTCGCCTGTTCAGCCCGCCTCATGCGCCGGAGCTGGCTGCCGAGCTGCGTGAGCGGCTGACGCGTATTCCCGAGGATGACCTGGAGCAGCAGATGGAGGCGCTGCGGCACTTCAAACTGGCGCACAGCCTGCGTGTTGCTGCGTCGGAAATTGCCGGCAACCTGCCGTTGATGAAGGTCAGTGACTACCTGACCTGGTTGGCTGAAGCGATCCTCGATCAGGTGCTGGCCTTGGCCTGGCGCCAGACGGTGGCCCGTCATGGCCAGCCTAAACGCAGCGACGGTAGCCTGTGTGATCCGGGCTTCATTATTGTGGGCTACGGCAAGGTGGGCGGTATCGAGTTGGGCCACGGCTCGGACCTGGACCTGGTGTTTATCCATGACGGCGACCCACAAGCCGAAACCGACGGCGCCAAACCGATCGACAGCGCGCAGTTTTTCACGCGTCTGGGGCAACGGATCATCCACTTGCTGACCACTCAGACCAACTCCGGCCAGTTGTACGATGTCGACATGCGCTTGCGCCCGTCCGGCGCCTCGGGGTTGTTGGTCAGTTCGCTGGGCGCGTTCGAGCGTTATCAGCAGAACGAGGCCTGGACCTGGGAGCACCAAGCGCTGGTGCGTGCCCGTGTGCTGGTCGGGTGCCCGCAGGTCGGCGCAGCGTTCGAAGGCGTACGTGCCCGTATCCTCGGTCAGAGCCGCGACTTGGGTAAACTGCAGACCGAAGTGAGTGAGATGCGCGCCAAGATGCGCGACAACCTCGGGACCAAGGCGACGGCTGCCGGTACGGCGGCCAATGCCTATGACGCCGGTATGCCCTTCGATATCAAGCAGGACGCCGGTGGTATCGTCGATATCGAATTTATGGTGCAATACGCCGCTTTGGCCTGGTCTGACAAGCATCCGGCCTTGCTGCGTTACACCGATAACATCCGCATCCTTGAAGGGCTTGAGGAAGCCGGGCTGATGCCGGTCAGCGATGCGGTGCTGCTGCGTGAGGTCTACAAGGCATTCCGTTCGGCTGCACATCGCCAGGCCTTGCAGAAACAGGCCGGGGTCATCGATGCCGGGCAGTTCGTCAGCGAGCGGCGCGAGGTGCGGCGTATCTGGGCTGAGTTGGGTCTGAAGTGAGGGGTTCGAGCCGTTGATTCAGGCGATGGAAGGCCTGCTGCGACCACATGGCGTACACTGGTCGGATCAAGCCTGATTATAAAGAGGGGAGGCCAGGCTGTTGATGAACAGGCTGCAGCCTCCCTGATCGTTTCTGGATAAAGCATGAGAATTTTGATCATTGGGCCCAGCTGGGTGGGCGACATGGTAATGGCACAGACCCTGTTCCATTGCCTGAAGCAGCATCACCCCGAGTGTGTGATCGATGTGCTGGCACCTGAATGGAGCCGGCCGATCCTTGAGCGTATGCCTGAAGTGCGCAAGACCTTGAGCTTCCCGCTCGGCCACGGCGTGCTGGAGTTGGCGACCCGTCGGCGTATCGGTAAATCCCTGGCTGGCGAGTACGATCAGGCGATTCTGTTGCCCAATTCGATGAAGTCGGCACTGGTGCCGTTCTTTGCCGGCATCGCTCGGCGTACCGGCTGGCGTGGCGAGTTCCGCTACGGTCTGCTCAATGATGTGCGCACGCTCGACAAGGCACGCTATCCGTTGATGATCGAGCGCTTCATGGCCCTGGCGTATCCGGCCGGTGCCGAGCTACCCCAACCCTACCCGCGTCCGAACCTGCGCATCGAGGCCGAAAGCCGAGAGGCCGCGCTGGCCAAGTTCGGCCTGAGCCTGGATCGCCCGGTATTGGCCTTGTGCCCTGGCGCCGAGTTTGGTGAGGCCAAGCGTTGGCCGTCCGAGCATTACGCCAAGGTTGCTGAAATCAAGATCCGTGAAGGCTGGCAGGTGTGGCTGTTTGGCTCGAAGAACGACCATGCGGTGGGCGAGTCGATCCGTGAGCGGCTGATCCCTGGGCTGCGCGAGGAATCGACCAACCTCAGTGGCGAAACCTCTCTGGCCGAGGCGATCGACCTGCTGTCCTGCAGTGACGCCGTGGTGTCCAACGACTCTGGCCTGATGCATGTGGCTGCGGCCCTGAACCGTCCGCTGGTGGCGGTTTATGGCTCGACCTCGCCGGGCTTCACCCCGCCGTTGGCCGATCAGGTGGAAATCGTTCGCCTGGGCCTTGAGTGCAGCCCGTGTTTCGAGCGGACCTGCCGCTTTGGCCACTACAATTGCCTGCGCCAACTGGAGCCGGATGCCGTGGCTGCCGCGCTGCAGCGGTTGAACGGCCCGACGTTGATTGATGTCATGGCCGAGGTCGACTAAGTGCGGGTATTGCTGATCAAGACGTCCTCTCTGGGTGACGTGATTCACGCGTTGCCGGCGCTGACCGATGCGTCCCGGGCAATTCCCGGCATCCGCTTCGACTGGGTGGTCGAAGAGGGTTTCGCCGAGATCCCCAGTTGGCATCCTGCGGTGGACAAGGTCATTCCGGTGGCTATCCGCCGCTGGCGCAAGAACCTCTGGCAGACCTTCAAGAGCGGCGAATGGCGCCAGTTCAAGCAGCGTCTGCGTGAACGCCAGTACGACCTGGTGATCGATGCACAAGGCTTGGTCAAGAGCGCCTGGTTGACCCGCTACGTGAAGGCTCCGGTAGCTGGCCTTGACCGCTATTCGGCCCGCGAAGGCCTGTCGAGCCGGTTCTATGACCGCCGACTGTCGGTTGCCAATGGCCAGCACGCGGTTGAGCGGGTGCGCCAGCTGTTCGCCTTGTCGCTGGGCTACGACCTGCCTTCCGGTTTGGGTGACTATGGCCTTGATCGTGCCCGCTTGCAGGAAGGCATCGCGGCACCGTTCGTGGTGTTTCTGCATGGCACCACCTGGGACACCAAGCACTGGCCTGAGGCCTACTGGCGGGAGCTGGCCGAGCGCATGGGCCGCCTGCGTGTCGAGGTGCGTCTGCCGTGGGGGAACCCGGCTGAGCGTGCGCGCGCCGAGCGTATTGCCCAAGGGTTGAGCAATGCCAAGGTCTTGCCGAAACTGAATCTGGCCGGTGTCGCCCGGGTGTTGGCGTCGGCCAGGGCCTGTGTGGCGGTAGATACCGGCCTTGGGCACCTGGCGGCAGCGCTGGATGTGCCAACCCTGTCCTTGTTCGGGCCGACCAACCCTGGGCTCACCGGTGCCTATGGCAAGGCGCAGATACACCTGGGGAGCAATTTCCCCTGTGCGCCCTGCCTGCAGAAGAAATGCACCTACAAACCGAGCGCTGACGATCAGCGTCGGTTCGATCTCAAACGCGAGTGGCCGTTGTGTTTCACTCGCTTGAATCCCGAGCACGTCGCGGGCCGATTGAGCGCGCTGCTGCTGGCTGAGGATGTTCGTTGATGCAACTGGCTTTTGTGCTCTACAAGTATTTCCCGTTCGGTGGCCTGCAACGCGACTTCATGCGCATTGCGTTGGAGTGCCAGCGTCGCGGGCACCAGATCCGTGTCTACACGTTGATCTGGGAGGGCGATGTACCTCCGGGCTTTGAAGTGTTGGTGGCGCCGGTCAAGGCGCTGTTCAACCACCGGCGCAATGAAAAACTCAGTGCCTGGATGGCGGCCGACCTGGCCAAACGCCCGGTCGATCGCTTGATCGGTTTCAACAAGATGCCCGGCCTGGACGTTTACTATGCGGCTGACGGCTGCTTCGAGGACAAGGCGCAGACCCTGCGTAACTCGCTGTACCGGCGTTGGGGCCGCTACCGGCATTTTGCCGAGTACGAGCGGGCGGTATTTGCGCCAGAGTCCAAGACTGAAATCTTGATGATCTCCGAAGTGCAACAACCACTGTTCATCAAACACTACGGCACGCCGCTGCAACGTTTCCACTTGCTGCCACCGGGCATCTCCCAGGATCGCCGGGCGCCGGCCAACGCCGCAGAGATTCGTGCGGCGTTTCGCCGTGAGTTCAAGCTGTCGGACGATGAGCTGTTGCTGGTGCAGATCGGTTCGGGTTTCAAGACCAAAGGTGTCGATCGCAGCCTGAAAGCCCTGGCGGCACTGCCTTCGGACTTGCGCAAACGTACCCGGCTGATGGTGATCGGTCAGGACGACCCCAAGGTGTTCCAGCTGCAGAGTACGGCGCTGGGCCTGGGTGAGCACGTGCAGTTCCTCAAGGGGCGCAGCGATATTCCGCGCTTCCTGCTTGGTGCCGACCTGTTGATTCACCCGGCCTACAACGAGAACACCGGGACGGTGTTGCTGGAAGCCCTGGTGGCGGGTTTGCCGGTGCTGGTCTCGGCGGTCTGTGGTTATGCCCATTACATTGCCGAGGCTGACAGCGGCCTGGTACTCGATGAGCCCTTCGAGCAGGAGCAGCTTAACCAGTACCTGCAACGCATGCTTGAAGACAACACCGCTCGCGCCGCTTGGGCGCGTAATGGTTTGGCGTTTGCCGACAGTGCCGACTTGTACAGCATGCCCGAGCATGCCGCCGATGTGATTCTGGCGCAGGAGCGCGCATGAAGCTGAAACTGGCCGAACCCTTCAAGCGCCTGTGGGCCGGGTGCGATGCCTTCGAGGCTGTTGAAGCCTTGCAAGGTCAGGTGTACCGCGAGCTGGAAGGCCGCCGTACCCTGCGCACCGAGGTCGAAGGGCGGGGTTATTTCGTCAAGATTCACCGTGGCATTGGCTGGGGTGAGATCTTCAAGAACCTGTTCACGGCCAAGCTGCCGGTGCTCGGTGCTGGCCAGGAATGGCGCGCCATTGAGCGCCTGCACCAGGTCGGCGTCCCCACCATGACCGCAGTGGCCTATGGTGAGCGTGGCAGCAACCCGGCGACTCAGCACTCGTTCATCGTGACGGAGGAACTGGCGCCCACGGTCAGCCTGGAAGATTTCAGCCTGAACTGGACCCAGCAGCCACCAGAGCCGCGCCTGAAAAGGGCGTTGATTGCCGAAGTGGCGCGCATGACCGGCACCATGCACCGCGCAGGGGTCAATCACCGTGACTGCTACATCTGTCACTTTCTGCTGCACACCGACCGTCCAGTGACGGCGGATGACTTCAAGCTTTCGGTGATCGACCTGCACCGCGCTCAAACCCGCGCGCAGATCTCCCGGCGCTGGCGCGACAAAGACCTGGCAGCGCTGTACTTCTCGGCTCTGGACATTGGCCTGACTCCGCGCGACAAGCTGCGTTTCCTGCGCGGCTATTTTCAGCAGCCATTGCGTCAGGTTCTGGCCGAAGAAGCCGCCTTGTTGCGCTGGCTGGAGGGCAAGGCCCAGAAGCTCTATGCGCGCAAGCAACGGTATGGGGATGCGCTCTGATGGCGGGTTGGACACTTGACCCTGCCTATGCGGCACTCGCAGCCGATTTTGGCAGTATCGATGCGGTCTTCGCGCTTCAGGGTGAGCGCTTGACGCACGATCTGTTGAGCGAGGTGATCCGGGTTCAGCGCGACGGAATCAACTATTACGTCAAACGCTATGTCGGTGCTGGCAAAGGCCTGCGCCGTTACCTCGGGCGCCCACGGATCAAAGCGGAATGGCAGAACCTCAGGCAGTTTGCAAAGTGGAACATCCCTACCGCCGAAGTGATCGCCTGGGGCTTGGAGCGCAACGGCCTGAGTTTTAGCCGCGGGGCGATGATTACCCGTGAGTTGCCGCATACCGAAGACTTGTCGGCGCTGGCGGAACGCCGTGACCCGCGCTTGCGTGACCGCGCCTGGGTTGACCACCTGAGTCAACAGCTGGCGCGGCATACCCGCTGCATGCATGACCAGCGTTTTACCCACAACGACCTTAAGTGGCGCAACCTGCTGGTCGATGATCAGGGCACGTTGTTCCTGATCGACTGCCCGACGGGCGACTTCTGGTGGGGCTTTATGCTGCGCTACCGGATTACAAAGGATTTGGCATGCCTGGATAAAGTGGCCAAGTATCAGTTGTCGGCTACCCAAAGATTGCGCTTCTACCTGCAGTACCGTGGGTGCAAGCGGCTCGATGCGGCGGACAAGCGGCGCATTCGGCATGTTGTCAGGTTTTTTGAGGGACGTGAATGAGCGATTTTCTGGCCAGTGGCGAGTTGGCATTGCTCGCCCGTCATGGCCTGAGCGATTTCGACCAACTTTGGGCACTGCAGCTCGATGCGGTCGATGAGCCCAATACCGGGCGTGGTGGCTGGAGCAGCGTTTACCGCTTGGAGCTTGAGGGGAAGGGCTACTACCTGAAGCGTCAGAGCAACTACCTGACTCGCACCTTGCACCGGCCATTCGGTGAGCCGACGTTTGCCCGCGAGTTTCGCAATATCAGCCGTTACCAGGCCCTGAGCATCCCTGCGTTGCAGGCGGTCTACTACGGTGAGCGGCGTATTCGCGGTGAGCGTCGAGCTATTCTGATGACCCGTGCACTGGACGACTGGAGCGACCTGGAAAGCCTGCTGGAAAAGTGGCCGCAGCTGTCGGCGTCGAAGCGTCAGGGCATTCTTCAGGTGTGTGGACGAGCCGCGCGTAAGCTGCACCGTGCCGGTCAGGTGCATTGCTGCTTCTATCCCAAGCATATTTTTCTGCGTGAGCGCCGTGATGGCTGGCAGGCACGGCTGATTGACCTGGAGAAAACGCGACCGTTGTTGTTTGGCATGCGCGACCGGCTGAAAGACCTGGAACCATTGCTGCGGCGTGCCCAGGCCTGGAGCGAAGGCGATGTGCGTGTGCTGCTGGGGGCTTATCTGAAACAGCCAGCAGACAGCGCTTTGGTCGATAATTGGTTGGAGCGCCTGACGCGCCGCCGCTGTATTAAAGAGGCTCGCTGATGCAATTGTCTGAACTCAAGAGCGCCGGACGTCGCCCGACGCTGCCACTGAGCATTTCCCTGGCCGATGCAGCCGGTGCTGCCGATCTGCAACTGCTCACGCTATTGCGCGTGTTGCCTGGGCAACGCTATGTCGGTGCCGGGGTCTGGCGTGGCAAGCCCGTACTGGCCAAGCTGCTGGTGGGCAACAGCGCTGCGCGGCACTTTCAGCGTGAGCTGGAGGGCGTGCGCTTGCTTGCCGGGCAAGGGCTGACCACGCCGCGGCTGTTGGCAGATGGCCTGCGCGAGGGCGAGGGTGGCTGGCTGCTGTTCGAGTTTCTTGAGGGTGCCCTCAGCCTGGCCGACGCCTGGGCCGAAGTGGAGAACCTGCCGTTGCTGGCAGACGAGCAACAGCAGGTGCTGGGCGAGGCACTGGCTGCGGTGGCGCAGATGCATGCCAAGGGCCTTTGGCAGGAAGACCTGCACCTGGACAACCTGTTGCGTCACAACGGCCAGCTGTACCTGATCGACGGTGCCGGTATCAAGGCCGAAACCCCAGGCCAACCGCTGTCGCGTGATCGGGTGCTGCAGAACCTTGGGGTGTTGTTTGCGCAGTTGCCCAAGCGTCTTGAGCCGTACATCGAAGAACTGTTGGTTCATTACCTGTTGGCCAATGGTGAACATGCGCTGGTACTGGAAGCGCTGCAGAAACAGACCGACAAGGTGCGTGCCTGGCGGCTGAAGGACTACCTGGACAAGGCCGGCCGTGAATGCACGCTGTTTAGCGTCGAGCGCGGGCTTTCCGGCTTGCGGGCCGTGCGCCGCGATGAGTTGGCCGCGATGAGCGCTGTGCTGGAGCAGGCCGATACGTTGATCGAACAGGGGCATATGTACAAGACTGGAGGGGCCGCCAGTGTCGCTCGTGTCGAGGTCGATGGCCGCCGTCTGGTGATCAAACGCTACAACATCAAGAATGCCGCTCACTGGTTCAAGCGCTTCTGGCGCCCGAGCCGTGCCTGGCATTCATGGATTGAAGGGCATCGCCTGACGTTTCTGGAAATCGCCACGCCGAAGCCGCTGGCGGTACTGGAACGGCGGACCTGCGGCTTGCGTGGTCGCGCTTACCTGGTGACCGAGTACATGGACGGGCCTGACCTGGTCGAGTGCTTTGCGCCGTATGTCGAGAGCGGCGACGTGCCTCAGGAGCAGTTGCAGGCTCTGCAGCAGTTGTTGGAGCGCTTGATCCATGAGCGCATCAGCCATGGTGACCTGAAAGGGCATAACCTGTTCTGGCAGGATGGTCGTTGGGCGCTGATCGACCTGGATGCGATGAGCCACCATGCGACCCAGCTCAGCTTCGCCCCGGCATTTGCCCGTGACCGGGCGCGGTTGCTGCGCAACTGGCCCACGGACAGCGCCCTGTACCAGCGGCTGGATCGGGAACTGCCGACGCTTGCCTGAGCGTCAGCGTGATCGCTTAGAAGAGCTGACGCTGCTGCTGACGCCGGCGCCAGCCGTTTAGCCGCTGTTCAAGCGCCAAGGGGCTGTCGATGTGTTGCCGTTTTGCCTGGTTGAACAGGATCAGGGCCAGTTCGGCAGTGACCATGGCGTCGGCACTAGCATGGTGGCGTTCGCTGGCCTCCAGGCCGAAGTAGTAGGTCCAGTCATCAAGCCCGGCTTCACGCAAGGTGGCGTTGGGGTTGAGCTGGGGGGCCAGTTCGGCCACATCGATGAAAGGGTGTTGCAGGCGGTAACCCAGGCTGTCTTTAAGGGCGCGGCTGAGCATGCGCTGATCAAAGGGTGCATGAAAGGCCAGTATCGGGCTTTCGCAAACAAACTCCATCAGGTCAAGCAAGGCTTGCGCGGGGTCGCAACCGGCAGCAATGGCGCTTGGGCCAAGGCCATGGATCAGCACGCTGGGGCTGAGTTTGTGGTCGTGTCGGTGCAGGGTGCGCTCAAACTGTTGGCTGAAGTCGATGGCGCCGTCCTCAATGACTACCGCACCAATCGACAGTACCTGGTCACGGTTGACGTTCAACCCACTGGTCTCCAGGTCGAGAACAACCCAGCGTTGTTCGTCTAGCGGGCGCTCGTCGAGGGCGGCAGCGCCAGGCAATTGTGCCAGGCGCTGCGCTTGTTGTTCGTTAAGGTGGGGCTGGCGGGGACGCAGCCAGGCAAACAGGCTCATAACTGGTACCGCAGGGTCAGGCTGGCTTGCAGGCGCTGGGCCTGGCGCAGGGATTCACGCAGGATGCGTCGGTCCAGATGGTTCAGGCTGTCCGGGTCGACGCGGTTGGAGTAGGGCAGGTGATGCCGGGTTTGCAACTGGTGTTGCTGCATCCGGGTTTGCTGGATGAAGTGGTAGGCCTCTTCATAGGCCGCACCGTCCAGCGGGTCGATGACGTCCTTGGCAACCAGTTGGCGCAGGCGCTCCAGGGTGTTGTTGGCGCCGATGCCATTGGCCAGCGCGAGCAGGCGTGCGCCGTCGACGAACGGTGTCAGGCCCTGAACCTTAAGGTCGAGTGTTGCGGCCTTGTCGTCGCCCTGGCGCGTCAGGACGAAGTCCCGGAAACGGCCAACCGGTGGGCGCTGACGCAAGGCGTTTTCGGCCATCATGCGCTGGAACAGACGGTTGTCGGCTACCTGCTCGAGAATGCCCTGACGCAGTTGCTCGCAGGCGCTTTCGTCGCCCCAGACCACCCGAAGGTCAAAGTAGATGCTTGAAGCCAGCAGGTTCTCCGGCGTGGCTTCACGAATGAAGGCGGCGAAGCGGCGGGCCCACTCGGCGCGTGAGAGGCACAGCTGTGGATTGCTGGCCATGATGTTGCCTTTGCACAGGGTGAATCCACATTGGGCCAGGCCTTGGTTGATGTGCAGTGCCAACGGCAACAGCTTGCTGCGGATCTCTTCGGCCTGGGCCGCATCGCGTGCCTCGAAGATAATGCCGTTGTCCTGGTCGGTATGCAGGGTTTGCTCGCGTCGCCCTTCGCTACCAAAACACAGCCAACTGAACGGCACGCCCGGATCGCCTTTGTCCTGAAGCGCCAACTCGATGACGCGGCAGACCGTATGGTCGTTGAGCAAGGTAATGATCTGGGTAATCTGGGTCGAGGATGCGCCGTGGGCCAGCATGCGCTCGACCAGTTGACCGATCTCGCCGCGCATCGATACCAGGTTCTCGATGCGTGGTGCATTGCGGATGGTGCGGGCCAGGTGCACCAGGTCCACCCGTTGCAGGGAGAACAGGTCACGTTCGGACACCACGCCACACAGGCGTTTGTCTTCCACCAGGCAAACGTGGGCGATGTGCCGCTCGGTCATCGCAATGGCCGCATCGAAGGCACTGGCTTCGGGGCTGAGGAAGAACGGCGCGTGGGTCATGTGCTGTTCGATCGGCGTGGCGAAGTCGGCGCTGGCGTCGGCCACCACCTGGCGAAGGTCGCGCAGGGTGAAGATGCCAATCGGTGCGCGCTGGGGGTCGACGATGACGATGCTGCCAACCTGTTGTTCATGCATCAGCCGTACTGCTTCGCGCAGCGCTGTCTCGGGGCCGCAGACCACCGGGTGACGCATTGCCAGCTCACCCAGGCGGGTGTTCAGCGAGTACTGAGTGCCCAGGGTTTCGACGGCCTTGCGCTGGACTTGCTGGTTGACCTGATCCAGCAGGCTGCTGACCCCACGCAGGGCGAAGTCCCGGAACACGTCAGACAGCGTGAACAGACGAATGAACGCGGCTTTAGGTAACCGAAGGCAGAAGGTGTCCTCGGCGGCCAGATGCTCGGTACGGGTCGCACGCTCACCCAGCAGCGCCGCCAGTGGGAAGCACTCGCCACTGGTGATTTCAAAGGTGGTTTCAGTGCCGCGTTTGGCGGTGTGCGGGCGTTCGCCGACCACACGCCCCTGTTTGACGATGTAGAAATGCTCCACAGGCCCATCGGCGGGCTTGATGATACTTTCGTCGGCAGCATAGAAACGCAACTGGCACTGTTCAACCAGATAGGCCAGATGGGCGTTCTCCATCTGGTTGAACGGAGGGAAACGCTGCAGGAACTGCATGGTTCCCTGAATGTTCTGCATGACTGCCGTCTTGCCGGCTTGGGCGAAGGCGTCCATTTTACTCATGTGTTCGACCACATCTCTGGGCTCGGCGGCGCAGCGCCGAAGATTGTTCTTGTCTGCCTCCATGGTCGGTCGCAGGCCCGGCAGTGCCCATTGGACGTAAGTCTAAAAAACGCGGCATAGGCAGGTTGATTGGCGTCAGGAGCGGGCTGCAGGCCATCCATTAAGTGATGAAAGGCAGGTTGCAAGGCGTCCGAATGCAGTCTGAACTTGTTCCAGTGGGCAATTTTCTACGTGCATGGAGCCGTGATGACCGATCATGAAAGTATCTTGAGTGACGCCGAGCGCGAGGCGCTAAGTGCGGTCATGCAGGCACCGGCAGCCCTGACAGTATTGATTGTCGATGACCCGCGCAATGCCGCTGACCTGCTGGCTGCGCAGCTCTCCAGCCATGGCGTGCAGTGCCTGGTGCTGGATGACGGCCAAGCGGTACTTCAGCGGCTGAAGAAGGATCGGACAATCGGCCTGCTGATCACGGGCCTGCATATGGCCCCGGTCGATGGTCTGGGGTTGATTCGGTTGATTCGGGGGACGGAACGGGCGGCTTTGCCCATCGTGATTACCTCGGACGAGGCTGATGTGCAGGATGCGATCTCGGCAATGCGCCTGGGCGTAGTGGACTTTCTGCTTGGGCCGATCGATATGGAGGCGTTGCTGGCGCTGGTGCGGCGGGAGTTGGGCGTGAATTGAGCGTGAGGCGACGTGCGTCGCCGCCAGCACCGCCCCCCGGTCGGAGGCAGTGCTGGCGATGGCGTTACAGGCCGTTACGCGCCTTGAACTCGCGCCGACGACGGTGCAGGACCGGCTCGGTGTAGCCGTTCGGCTGCTTGGTACCTTCTACCACCAGTTCGACTGCCGCCTGGAAGGCGATGTTGTTGTCGAAGTCTGGTGCCAGTGGGCGGTACAGCGGGTCGTTGGCGTTCTGCCGGTCAACCACGGGGGCCATGCGCTTGAGGCTCTCCATGACCTGGGCTTCGCTGACGATACCGTGACGCAACCAGTTGGCCAGCAGTTGGCTGGAAATCCGCAGGGTGGCGCGGTCTTCCATCAGGCCGACATCGTTGATGTCCGGCACTTTCGAGCAGCCAACGCCTTGGTCGATCCAGCGCACAACATAACCGAGGATGCCCTGGGCGTTGTTGTCCAGCTCGTTACGGATCTCTTCGTCGGACCAGTTGGTATTGGCGGCGAGCGGGATGGTCAGGATGTCGTCGACCGAAGCCGGTGCACGCTTGGCCAGTTCCGCCTGGCGGGCGAAGACATCGACCTTGTGATAATGCAGCGCGTGCAGCGCAGCAGCCGTTGGCGACGGCACCCAGGCAGTGTTGGCACCCGCCATCGGGTGAGCGATCTTCTGTTCGAGCATGCCGGCCATCAGGTCCGGCATGGCCCACATGCCTTTACCGATCTGTGCACGACCTGACAGGCCAGTGGCCAGACCGATATCGACGTTGGAGTTCTCGTAAGCGCCGATCCACTTCTCGGTTTTCATGTCGCCTTTGCGCACCATGGCGCCAGCCTCCATGGAGGTGTGGATTTCGTCGCCGGTGCGATCAAGGAAACCGGTGTTGATGAACACTACACGCTCGCTGGCAGCCTGGATGCAGGCCTTCAGGTTGACCGTGGTACGACGCTCCTCGTCCATGATGCCGACTTTCAGCGTATTACGTTTCAAGCCCAGAACGTCTTCGATGCGACCGAACAGTTCATTGGTAAATGCGGCTTCTTCAGGGCCATGCATTTTCGGCTTCACGATATACACAGAGCCGGTGCGGCTGTTCTTGCGGGAGGTGTTGCCGTTGAGGTTGTGCACCGCTGCCAGGTTGGTGATCAGGCCGTCGAGGATGCCCTCTGGTACTTCGTTGCCGTCTTTGTCGAGAATGGCGTCGATGGTCATCAGGTGACCAACGTTACGCACAAACAGCAGCGAACGACCGTGCAGGCTCAACGTGCCACCCTGAGGCGTGCTGTACTCGCGGTCCGGGTTCATGGTGCGGGTGAAGCTCTGGCCACCTTTGCTGACGCTTTCAGACAGGTCGCCTTTCATCAGGCCGAGCCAGTTGCGGTAGACCACCACTTTGTCGTCGGCATCGACCGCAGCGACGGAGTCTTCGCAGTCCATGATGGTGGTCAGGGCGGCTTCGACCAAGATGTCTTTTACACCCGCTGCGTCGGTTTGGCCGACAGGGGTGTTGGCGTCGATCTGGATCTCGAAGTGCAGGCCGTTGTGCTTGAGCAGGATGGCGGTCGGTTTCGCCGCATCACCCTGGAAGCCAATCAGTTGTGCATCATCGCGCAGGCGACTGTTGCTGCCACCCTTGAGGGCGACTACCAGTTTTCCGCTCTCGATACGGTAGGCTGTGGCATCGACATGGGAGCCGGCTGCCAGTGGCGCGGACTCATCGAGGAAGGCGCGGGCGAAGGCAATGACCTTGTCGCCACGAACCTTGTTGTAGCCTTTGCCTTTTTCCGCGCCACCCGCTTCGCTGATGGCGTCGGTGCCATACAGGGCGTCGTACAGCGAGCCCCAGCGGGCGTTGGATGCGTTCAGGGCAAAGCGCGCATTCATGACCGGAACCACCAGTTGTGGGCCGGCCATGCGAGCGATTTCGTCATCGACGTTTTCGGTGGAAATCTGGAAATCTGCCGCTTCTGGCAGCAGGTAGCCGATTTCCTGAAGGAAGGCTTTGTAGGCCGCAGCATCGTGTGCCTGGCCTTTGCGTGCCTGGTGCCAGGCGTCGATCTTCGCCTGCAGCTCGTCACGTTTGGCCAGGAGGGCTTTGTTCTTTGGAGCGAGGTCGTTGATGATCTTTTCCGCACCCACCCAGAACTGTTCGGCGTTGATACCGGCTCCAGGAATGGCTTCGTTGTTCACGAAGTCGAACAGGACTTTGGCGACCTGAAGGCCACCGACTTGAACGTGTTCAGTCATTGCTTGCCTCACTCTGCTCAGCTATTCAGCTCTTCTATTTAAAGCCTGTAGCGCTTCTCTAAACACGGCACCAGAACTTGCCCGGAGGGCGGCTGGGTGCAGCCTGCCAGGCGTGCTGGCGGGCGGTTGCGTATTTTCACAGGCGCCTTGGCAGACATCGAATCAACGTTTTGTAGTCCGCGCTGCGGCATACTACATGATGCGCGGCGGTTGTGAAAATTAGACTAAATACGTCGTTCTGCGACCGTTTGGTCGCATGGGGTCACGCTGGAAGACAACATGTTCTCAAAAAACAGAGAGATTGTTCCAGATAAATCTTAAAACAGTACACGATTTGTCTTTTGGGACGGCTGCGGCAGGTTGCCGCGCCTTGCCTATACTTTCCCGGCGCCTTGGCAATTCGGGCGAATCGAACCGTTAAACGCAGAGGGCTGCCGCGTGAATCATCTCGTATTGACAGTGATTGCCGCCGACAAGGCGGGTCAGGTGGAGCGCATCGCAGAATGCATTGCCGAGCATAACGGCAACTGGCTCGAGAGCCGGATGTCGCGGATGGCCGGCCAGTTTGCCGGGATTTTGCGCGTGGCCGTTCCGGCGGAGTCCTATGATGAGTTGGTCGAAGCCTTGCAGGCGCTGGCCAGCCAGGGTATTCGCGTGCTGATCGCCGAAAGTGGCATCGAGCCTTCGTGCACCTGGAAGCCCATAGCGATGGAGCTGGTCGGCAACGATCGGCCAGGCATCGTTCGAGATATCACGCGTTTGTTGGCCGAGCTGGGGATCAACGTTGAGCGCTTGAACACGGATGTGCGACCGGCCCCCATGAGCAGTGAGCCGCTGTTTTATGCTGAAGCGTTGTTGGCGCTGCCGCTGACCTTGCCGCTCGAACAGCTACAGAAGCACCTGGAAGAACTGGCAGACGATCTGATGGTAGAGCTCACGTTACGACCGGAAGAGTAGTTATCCCGTTTTACCGGGGATGCCCCTGTGGATAACCTGGGGAGCCTCCTGGCAGCGCCAAGCCGGCTGCGGCCTGTGGAGGTTTGAGCAAAAAATGAGCAGATTCAAGGGCTTGTGCACAAAGCACGGGGATCAGCTTGTGGATAACCTTGGGAGAGGTTGCTGCAGGCCACGTGTTGTGTGGCCTGCAGCGATCTGTATATTTTTTGATCAGCTGTTTTTGCGCAGGCGTAGCCAGCTGTCGACGCTGTACAGCGCCAGGCCGGCCCAAATGAAGATGAACGCTACCAGCGTGCTGCTCGACAGGTGTTCGCCAAACAGCCATACCGCCTGCAGCAGAACCAGCGTCGGCGCCAGGTACTGCAGGAAGCCCAGGGTGGTGTAGGGCAGGTGGCGCGCTGCGGCGTTGAAGCACACCAGCGGCACCAGCGTGACCGGCCCGGCCGCAATCAGCCAGAGGGCTTCGCTGCTGCCGTAGAAGCTGGCCTGTGCGCTGTTGGCGTGCGGGTTGAGCAGCAGCCAGCCGAGTGCCAGCGGTACTAGCATCCAGGTCTCCACTACCAGCCCGGGCAGTGCCGCAACGGGCGCCCTTTTGCGGATCAGGCCGTAGAAACCGAAGCTCAGTGCCAGTACCAGTGAAATCCACGGCAGGCTGCCGACTTGCCATACCTGTTGCGCCACCCCGAATGCTGCCAGGCCTACGGCGAGCCATTGCAGGCGGCGCAGGCGCTCGCCCAGTAGAAGCATACCCAGCAGAACGTTGACCAGCGGATTGATGTAGTAGCCCAGGCTGGCCTCAAGCATGCGGTCGTTGTTCACGGCCCAGACATAGGTCAGCCAGTTGCCGGCGATCAGCGCGCCGCTCAGGGCCAGGGTCGCTAGCCGGCCAGGGTTTTCGCGTAGCTCGCGCCACCAGCCGGGGTGTTTCCAGACCAGCAGCAACAGTGAGCCGAACAAGGCCGACCAGAGCACCCGGTGAACAATGATCTCGACGGCCGGAACGGCTTGCAGGGCTTTGAAATAGAGGGGGAACAGGCCCCAGATGATGTAGGCGGTCAGGCCCAGGATGTACCCGCGGCGCGGGTTGACGGCGTGCATGCAGATTCCTTGCTTAGGCAGCTAACTAAAAGCAGTCGCCATTGTAGACAGACTGCTTCAGGTTTCAGAACAATTTCAGCGGTTCTTCATCCAGTGCGGCCCGTTGTTCACGTAGTGCAAGGATCTGGTCGCCCCAGTAACGCTCCTGACCGAACCAGGGGAAACTACGCGGGAAGGCCGGGTCGTCCCAGCGCCGGGCCAGCCAGGCGCTGTAGTGCAGCTGGCGCAAGGCGCGCAGCGGTTCGATCAGGGCCAGTTCCCTCGGGTCGAAGTCGTGGAACTCGTTGTAGCCGTCCATCAGTTCAGCCAGTTGCCCCAGGCGCTCCTGCCGACTGCCGGCAAGCATCATCCACAGGTCTTGAACCGCCGGGCCCATGCGGCAGTCATCCAGGTCGACAATATGGAACACCTCATCCCGGCACATCATGTTGCCGGGGTGGCAGTCGCCATGCAGGCGGATGAGCGTGTGCGGCGTTTGCGCGTAGATGGCCTCGACGCGCTTGAGCAGGTCACGTGCGACCGACTCATAGGCGGGCAGCAGGCTTTTGGGGACGAAGTTGCCTTCCAGCAGGGTGGCGAGCGAAGCATGGCCGAAGTTATCCACCCCCAAGGTTTCACGGTGCAGAAACGGACGGGTAGCGCCTACGGCGTGCAAGCGCCCCAGCAGTTGGCCGAGGCGATAGAGTTGGTCCAGATTGCCCGGTTCGGGCGCCCGCCCGCCACGCCGTGGGAACAGGGTGAAGCGAAAACCGGCGTGTTCGAACAGGGTGGCGCCGTTGTGAACCAGTGGCGCGACCACCGGCACGTCGCAATCGGCCAGTTCGGCGGTGAAGGCGTGCTCTTCGAGAATGGCCTCGTTGCTCCAGCGTCCGGGCCGGTAGAACTTGGCGATCAACGGTTCGGCGTCTTCGATGCCGACTTGATAGACGCGGTTCTCGTAACTGTTGAGGGCCAACACCCGGGCATCGCTGAGAAAACCGGTGCTTTCCACAGCGTCCAGCACCAGGTCGGGGGTGAGGGTATCGAAGGGGTGTGACATACGCGCTCCTGCCGTGCGGCAGGCAGCCGCATCATGCCTGGCATGGTAGCGCAATCCGCCGGATGCGATGCATCTCGTTGGGGTGCGCTACATGCCCCTGCGCGCGCCGAGTTGCAGGGGCTGTGTTGCGGTTCGCCTCAGGCGCCGATGATGCCGCCGTCGTCCCGGCGGATCGCGATGACGGATGAACGCGGCTTGCCGTTGGGCAGGTGCTCAGGGAAGGTCGAGCCGCCACTTTCGCCTGGGTGCTGGATACCTACGAACAGCGTGCGCTG
The DNA here is from genome assembly GCF_002858665.1 of Pseudomonas sp. FFUP_PS_473. Taxonomy (NCBI): domain Bacteria; kingdom Pseudomonadati; phylum Pseudomonadota; class Gammaproteobacteria; order Pseudomonadales; family Pseudomonadaceae; genus Pseudomonas; species Pseudomonas sp. FFUP_PS_473. The sequence goes on along the minus strand of NZ_PJQQ01000007.1, from coordinate 95,294 downwards.
GTCTGGCGCGAAGGCAATACCGGTGACCTCACAGCCTACCGGGCCGACCATGAAGCGCCGGATCTCGCCGGTCGTCGGGTTGGCGCAGAGCATCTGGTTGTTGCCCATGCCGGCAAAATCACCGCTGTTGCTGTAGTCGCCATCGGTGAGAATCCACAGCCGTCCGTCGGCATCGAAACCCAGCCCGTCCGGGCTGTTGAACATGTTCTGCGGGGTGATGTTGGCTGAGCCGGCTTTCGCGTCGCCGGGATGAACGCCAGGGTTGCCGGCAATCAGGAACAGGTCCCAGTCGAAGGTCATCGCACCCTGGTCGTCAGCGCTTTCGCGCCAGCGCAGTATCTGCCCATAGATGTTTTTTTCGCGGGGGTTCGGTCCGTTTACAGGTTGGCCTTCTTCGCCGCGTTTGACGTTGTTGGTCAAGGTGCAATAGACCTGACCATCCTTGGGGCTGACCACAATCCATTCCGGGCGGTCCATGCGTGTGGCGCCAAGCAGGCTGGCCGCCAGGCGCGCATGGATCAGCACCTGAGCCTGATTGGCGAAGCCATTGGCGGCGTTCAGGCCGTTCTTGCCGTGGGTCAGCTCCAGCCACTGGCCCTTGCCTTTCGGCTGGTCGTGGTTGCCGTCGCCGTTGTCGAAGCGGGCGACATACAGGGTGCCGTGGTCGAGCAGGTTACGGTTGGCAGTGGGGTTCTTGTGGTCGATGGGGTCGCGGCTGATGAATTTGTAGATGAACTCTCCACGTTCATCGTCGCCCATGTAGACCACCGCCCGGCCGTCGCGAGTTTCGCCTAGTGCCGCATTTTCATGTTTGAAGCGGCCCAGGGCTGTGCGCTTGACCGGCGTTGAATGTGGGTCGAAGGGGTCAATTTCGACGACCCAGCCATGCCGGTTGAGTTCATTGGGGTTTTTCGCCAGGTCGAAGCGCGGATCGTGCAGGTGCCAGCCGATGTCCTTGCTGGCGACCGAAGCACCGTAGCGTTTCTGGCCCGGATCGAATGCCTGTTGGGGGTTGCTGCTGCCGAAGCAGTCGGTGAAGTTTTCTTCGCAGGTCAGGTAGGTGCCCCATGGCGTCTTGCCGTTGGCGCAGTTCTGGAAGGTGCCCAGTACCTTGCTGCCACTGTTGTCGGCAGCGGTCTTGAGCCAGGCATCGCCGCTGGCCGGGCCGCTCATGCGGATTGGCGTATTGCCGTGAATCCTGCGGTTGTAGGGCGAGCCCTGGACGAACTGCCACTGGCCATTGCTGCGTTGCACCTCAATCACCGACACGCCTTCGGCAGCCTGGGCCTTATGCACATCTTCGGCGGAGGTTGGCTGGCCACCGTGAGGGAACAGGTAGCGGTAGTTGGTGTACTCGTTGTTGATGGCCATCAACGCCCGGTTTTCATCGCCAGGAAAGGGGAACAGGCTCATGCCATCGTTATTGTCGCCAAACTGCAGTTCCTGCGCTTTGGCGCTGCCATTGCCCGAGGCGTCGAACGCCGGGCTGTCGGTGTGCAGCGGCTGGCCCCAACTGATCAGTACCGAGGCGTTGTAGCCGGGCGGCAGGCTGATGCTGTCGGTGGTTGCGGCAGGGATCGTCGGAAAACCCAGCAGGCTGTCGTTGGCGGCCTTGACGCTCTGCGCCAGTGTGCTGCGGCTCAGCAGGCCGCCGCCAAGGAACAACGCTGCGCCACACAGGGCGCCGGCACCGATGAAGCGGCGTCGGCTGAGGCCGACCATCTGTTCGAGATCGGTAGGCTGGTTTTCGTCTAAAAGGGTCATGATCGGCTTCCTGCTGTTTTGGCAGTCACCTTAGTCAGCCTGTATGACGGTAATGTGTCGAATTTTAGACTGGGGTTCCCAGCAGTACACAGGCCGGCGGGAACTGAACCTGTAACAGGCTTCCAGGCGTTGCGTGCAACTCATTCAGCCACTCGGCTTCTGCGAGGGCGCAGAGGGTCTGGCCGTTGCTCAGCACCAGGCGCACTTCGCTGGGCCCTTCGGCATCGTCGAGGCGCTCCTCGACGGTTGCCAGCAGGCAGTTGTAGCCAGCTTCAGGCTGGGCATCGGTCGCCAACAACTCCAGCCAGCCAGCCTTGATCAGCGCAACGACAGTGGCCCCAGGGGCCAGCTCCAGGCGCAGCGTGCTGTCATGGGTGATCTGTGCGCTGAGGCTCAGGTTGTCGGCCAGTGCCAGCTCGATCAGGTCATTGCGACCTTGAGCCTCTATTGTGCGTACCTTGCCGTACAGTTGGTTGCGTGCGCTGGTGCGCAGCATCAGCCGACCGAGCAGGTCGAGATCAGCCGCGTCTTCGGTGGCTTCGAGAATTTGCGCCTGCAAGGCTTGCAGGCGCTGATACAGGCGCAGTACCCGAGCGCCTTCCTCGGTGAGTTTCGCACCGCCACCACCCCTGCCACCGACGCTGCGTTCGACCAGTGGCGTGCCAGCCAGATTGTTCAGCTCGTCGATGGCATCCCAGGCGGCCTTGTAGCTGATACCGGCGCTTTTGGCCGCCCGCGTGATCGAGCCTTGCTCGGCGATGTGCTGCAGCAGGGCGATACGTTGCGGGCGTTTGACGAGGTGCTGGTTGAGCAGGGCGGGCAGGGACATGAATGGCTACGCAGGGTGGCGGTGATCGCTGCGAAAGTGCCCGCCCGCTTGTGCCAAGTCAAGCGCTGCCCGGTTTTGGCGTGCGCGCCAGGCAGTACACATCAACCCGTCGAGCCCCCGCCTTGAGCAGCTGGCTCGCCAAGGCCTGGGCGGTGGCACCGGTGGTCAGTACATCATCGACCAAGGCCAGGTGACGGCCGGCCACGGCCTTCACATCGGTCACTGCGAACGCCTGGCGCAGGTTGCGTTTGCGGGTCCGGGCGTTCAGGCCCTGTTGCGCAGGGGTATCGAGCGTGCGCACCAGCAGGTGTTCATCGCAGGTAATGTCCAGTTGTGTGCCAAGCCACTTGGCCAGCATCCCCGCTTGGTTGTAACCGCGCTGACGCAACCGGCGTGTGGCCATCGGTACAGGTAACAGAAGCGTTGGCTGCGCCAGGCCTTCGGCAAAACGGTAGGCCAGCCAGTTGCCGAGCAGTTCGGCGAGCAGTCGCCCCAGCGGCCATTGCCGGTGGTATTTGAAGCGGGTGATCAGTGCATCCACTGGAAACCCATAGTGCCAAGGGGCTTCAACCTGCTGGAAAGCCGGGCGGCGGCGATTGCATTGCCCGCAGACCAGTCCTGTCATCGGCAAAGGCAATGCGCACACCCGGCATCGTTCATCAAGCCAGGGCAGCTCGGCCTCGCAGGCGACGCAGATGGGGATGGGGGCGTGGGCAGGTTCATCGCATAACAAACAGTTGTGGTTATTATTTAACCACTTGTAAACCATCTGTTTAAGCTTCGGTTGACAGTGCATGGGGCTTCCTTAATCATGCAAACACTCCGTGATGCGCTGGCGGGCTTTCCTGTCCCGGCGCCAGTCAAGCCTAAACAAGGAATCGCCCATGAGCGCCAGCACAACTGCAACTCTTCGTCACGACTGGACCCTGGCTGAGGTTAAAGCCCTGTTCCAACAGCCGTTCAATGACTTGCTGTTCCAGGCGCAGACCGTGCACCGCGCGCACTTCAACGCTAACCGTGTTCAGGTCTCGACCCTGCTGTCGATCAAGACCGGTGCTTGCCCGGAAGATTGCAAATATTGTCCACAGTCCGGTCACTACAACACCGGCCTGGACAAGCAGAAGCTGATGGAAGTGCAGAAGGTGCTGGAGGAAGCCGCGCGGGCCAAGGCTATCGGTTCTACCCGGTTCTGCATGGGCGCCGCCTGGAAACACCCGTCGGCCAAGGACATGCCGTATGTGCTGGAGATGGTCAAAGGGGTCAAGGCCATGGGCCTGGAAACCTGCATGACCCTGGGCAAGCTCGACCGTGAGCAGACCCAGGCCCTGGCCGAAGCCGGGCTGGACTACTACAACCACAACCTCGATACCTCGCCGGAGTTCTACGGCAACATCATCACCACCCGTACCTATGGCGAGCGCCTGGAAACCCTGGCGTATGTGCGCGATGCGGGGATGAAGATCTGCTCGGGTGGCATCCTCGGCATGGGCGAGTCGCTGGACGACCGCGCTGGCCTGCTGATTCAACTGGCCAACCTGCCAGAGCACCCGGAGTCGGTACCGATCAACATGCTGGTGAAGGTCGCCGGTACGCCGCTGGAGAATGCCGAGGCTGTCGATCCGTTCGACTTTATCCGCATGCTCGCCGTTGCCCGCATCCTGATGCCCAAGTCCCATGTTCGTCTGTCGGCTGGCCGTGAAGCCATGAACGAAGAAATGCAGGCACTGGCCTTCTTCGCGGGCGCCAACTCGATTTTCTACGGCGAGAAGCTGCTGACCACTGCCAACCCGCAGGCCGACAAGGACATGCAACTGTTTGCACGCCTTGGTATCCAGCCCGAGGCCCGCGAGGAGCATGCCGATGAGGTTCATCAGGCGGCTATCGAGCAGGCCCTGATCGAGCAGAAGAGCAGCGAGTTGTTCTACAACGCCGCCTCGGTTTGAGGTGCGGATGAGCTTCGATCTTCGTGCGCGCCTGGAAGAACGGCGCGCCGCGTCCCTGTACCGGCAGCGACCGTTGCTGGAGAGCCCGCAAGGCCCCAGCGTGGTGGTCGACGGTCAACCGCTGTTGGCCTTTTGCAGCAACGACTATCTGGGCCTGGCCAATCACCCCGATGTGATTGCTGCCTGGCGTGACGGTGCCGAGCGCTGGGGTGTCGGTGGCGGTGCTTCGCATCTGGTGATCGGTCATAGCGGCCCGCATCACGCGCTGGAAGAGGCCTTGGCCGAGTTCACCGGGCGCCCGAGGGCGTTGCTCTTCACCACCGGCTACATGGCCAATCTGGGCGCTGTGACGGCATTGGTCGGGCAGGGTGATACGGTGCTGCAGGACCGCCTCAACCACGCATCGTTGCTTGATGCCGGGCTGCTCAGTGGTGCGCGTTTCAATCGCTACCTGCATAACGACCCCCTGAGCCTGAGCAGCCGTCTGGAGAAAGCCCAGGGTGACACCCTGGTGGTCACTGACGGGGTGTTCAGCATGGACGGCGATGTGGCCGACCTGCCCGCGCTGGCCAAGGCGGCGAAGGCGCGCGGTGCCTGGTTGATGGTCGACGATGCACATGGTTTCGGTACTCTGGGGCGTCAGGGCGGTGGCGTTGTCGAGCATTTTGGCCTGGGCCTGGATGATGTCCCGGTGCTGGTCGGTACCCTGGGTAAGGCCTTCGGCACCGGGGGAGCATTTGTTGCGGGCAGTGAAGAACTGATCGAGTGCCTGATCCAGTTCGCCCGCCCTTATATCTACACCACCAGCCAGCCTCCGGCGCTGGCCTGCGCCACCTTGAAAAGCCTGGAGCTGCTGCGTACTGAAACGTGGCGTCGAGAGCACCTGGCGGCATTGATCCAACAATTCCGCAGTGGCGCCGAGCAGATCGGCTTGACGCTGATGGACAGCTTTACCCCGATCCAGCCGATCGTGATAGGCGACAGTGCTCGGGCGGTTCGGTTGTCGCAGTTGTTGCGTGAGCGCGGCCTGCTGGTCACTGCCATTCGACCACCGACGGTCCCTGCAGGCGGTGCGCGGTTGCGCGTTACCCTGACAGCGGCCCACAGTCAGGCACAGGTGCAGCTATTGTTGAATGCATTGGCCGAGTGTTATCCGTTGTTGGAGCCTGTCGATGCGTGACCGTCTGATACTGCTGCCAGGCTGGGGCCTGGGAACCGCGGCGCTGGAGCCGTTGGCTGCGGCTCTGCGCGCGTTGGACCCGGCGCTCAAGGTTGAGGTGCATGCGTTACCGCAACTCGACACCAGTGATCCGCACGCGTGGCTTTCGGCCCTGGACCGTAGCCTGCCACGTAACACCTGGCTGGGTGGCTGGTCGCTGGGTGGAATGCTGGCGGCTGAACTGGCCGCTCGTCGTGGTGATGAGTGCTGCGGCGTACTGACCCTGGCCAGCAACCTCAGTTTTGTCGCTCGCCCGGATTGGCCGCACGGGATGGCGCCCGCCACCTTTGAGACGTTTCTCGACGGCTGCCGCCATCACCCTCAGGTGACCCTTAAACGCTTTGTCTCGCTGTGCAGCCAGGGTGCAGAGGAACCACGCACGCTGGCGCGGCTGTTGACGGCCGGTATGCCGCAGACGCGTGAGGAGTTTCTGGTGACTGGCCTGGAACTGCTGGCGCAGTTGGACACCCGTACAGCATTGCAGTCGTTTGGCGGGCCGCAGCTGCACCTGTTTGCCGGGAGCGATGCATTGGTGCCTGCTGAAGCTGCGCGCGAGCTGCTGAATGTGTTACCCGACGTTGAAGTCGGTTTGATCGAAGACAGCGCGCACGGCTTCTTGGTGGAGACACCCCACGAGTTGGCCTGTGCGATAAAGGCTTTTCTGCACGAGAGCGGTGATGACTGATCTATCCCGGCCGGCCTTGCCCGGTGCCTTGCCTGACAAACGCCAGGTAGCCGCGTCGTTTTCCCGCGCCGCAGTCAGTTATGACAGCGTTGCGCAGTTGCAGCGCGATGTGGGGAACGCCTTGCTGGAACAATTGCCTGCGTCGTTACAGCCGTCGAACTGGCTCGACCTGGGCAGTGGCACGGGCTACTTCAGCCGGATGCTGGAACAGCGTTATCCGCAACGTGTCGGCCTGGCGTTAGACATTGCCGAAGGCATGCTTCGTCATGCCCGCGAACAGGGCGGTGCGCACTACCATGTTGCTGGTGATGCCGAGCGTTTGCCGCTGCGCGAGGCCAGCGTCGGGCTGATCTTCACCAGCCTGGCGGTGCAGTGGTGTGGTGACTTTGCAGGTGTGCTCAGTGAGGCCCGGCGGGTGTTGCAGCCGGGCGGTGTCCTGGCGTTTGCCAGCCTGTGTGTCGGTACGCTCCAGGAGCTGCGCGACAGTTGGCAGGCGGTGGACGGGCTGGTTCACGTCAACCGTTTTCGGCCATTTGAGGACTATCAGCGCCTGTGCCTGGCCAGTGGCATGCCGGTGCTGGCGTTGGAGCGCCGTCCGCATGTTTTGCACTACCCGGATGTGCGCAGCCTGACCCATGAGCTCAAGGCCTTGGGCGCACACAATCTCAACCCGGGCCGGCCCACCGGCTTGACGGGACGCGCACGCATGCAGGGCTTGCTGCAGGCATACGAGCGGTTCCGTCAGCCCCAAGGCCTGCCGGCGACCTATCAGGTGGTCTACGGGGTGCTGCAGAAACCTCTGGAAGGTGGAGTGTGAAATGAACGCAGCCTATTTCATCGCGGGTACCGATACCGACGTCGGCAAGACTACGATCGCCGCCGGCTTGCTTCAGGCTGCCCGCCAGGCGGGGCTCAGCACGCTGGGTGCCAAGCCGGTTGCCTCGGGCTGTGAGGTCAGCGCCAAGGGCTTGCGCAATGCCGACGCCCTGGCGCTGATGGCGCAAAGTTCGATTGTATTGCCCTACGAGCAGGTCAACCCTTTCGCCTTTGAGCCGGCCATCGCACCGCATCTGGCGGCGCGTGAGGCGGGCGTGGCATTGACGGTTCAGGGGTTGCTCGCGCCGATGCGTCACGTGTTGGCGCAACGGGCAGATTTCACCCTGATTGAAGGGGCTGGCGGTTGGCGGGTACCGCTGTCTGATCAGGCCAACCTTTCTGATCTGGCCATTGCCCTGCAACTGCCGGTGATTCTGGTGGTTGGCGTGCGCCTGGGGTGCATCAATCACGCCCTGCTCAGTGCTGAAGCCATCGCGCGCGATGGCCTGCAGTTGGCCGGCTGGGTGGCCAACGTCGTCGATCCGCGCACATCGCGACTGGAAGAGAACCTTGCAACCCTGGCGGAGCGGTTGCCGGCACCCTGCCTGGGGCGCGTCCCTAAACTCAAGAGCGTCACGGCTGACGCCGTGGCTGAATTCCTGCAACTGGATCTGCTGGACTGACTACAGGCTATTGAAGGGCAATGTGCTATTAGTGTTTTTGACGGGCCTTTTTCTTTGAGGTCTGCTTCAATAGGCCGTATCTGCAGTTAGCGTCATGGAGTGTCGAAATGGAAATCTCAGGCAACTCAGCGTTCTATGCCGGTCTGGGGGCTATTCAGACGGGGCAGAACCGTGTCGATCAGGCAGCCAGCCAGATCGCCAATACCACCGTCGAGCGTGCCGCCACCAGCCAGTCCAGCGACTATCAGGCTGAGCGCCTGCGTTCGGTCGATCGCAGCCAGCAACAAGACCTCGCCACCAGCACCGTCGAATTGGCCCTGGGCAAGTTCCAGGTTGAACTCGGTGTCAAAGTGGCCAAAGCTTCCGACGAAATGCTCGGCACCCTGATCGATACCTACGCCTGACCGCCCCTCGGTCTATCTGCGTTCGCCCCCTCTACTACGCTTTATGTATCAGCGCCTTGGCCTTGTCGCCAGGCGCTCGTTCGTGCGCGTGTAGCGGGTGTAACGAGGGCCGTGCAGCGGTTTGAGATGGCGCAATTGCCCTCTGGACGATGCTTGACAACCCATTGGCGTAAACGTATGTTTCAAACAACTGTTTGACCGAAAGTCGCCAAGAGCTGGTCGGTGTGTCACGGTCTCCCTATCCAGGATCCATCAGCAGAGGTTTATCGCTATGCCTGATTACAAAGCCCCCTTGCGTGATATTCGCTTTGTTCGTGACGAGTTGCTCGGCTACGAAGCGCACTATCAGAGCCTGCCGGCTTGCCAGGACGCCACTCCAGACATGGTGAATGCCATCCTTGAGGAAGGCGCCAAGTTTTGTGAACAGGTACTGGCCCCCCTGAACCGTGTGGGTGACCTGGAAGGCTGTACCTGGAGTGAGTCGGGCGTGAAAACCCCGACCGGCTTCAAAGAGGCCTACCAGCAGTTTGTCGAAGGTGGCTGGCCGAGCCTGGCCCATGACGTCGAGCATGGTGGTCAGGGCTTGCCTGAGTCGCTGGGCCTGGCGATCAGCGAAATGGTCGGTGAGTCCAACTGGTCCTGGGGCATGTACCCTGGCTTGTCTCATGGCGCGATGAACACGATCTCCGAGCACGGCACGCCCCAGCAGCAACACACCTACCTGACCAAGCTGGTTTCCGGTGAGTGGACCGGCACCATGTGCCTGACCGAGCCGCACTGCGGCACCGATCTGGGCATGCTGCGCACCAAGGCCGAGCCTCAGGCTGATGGCTCCTACAAAGTCACCGGCACCAAGATCTTCATCTCCGCCGGTGAGCACGACATGGCCGATAACATCGTCCATATCGTTCTGGCACGCTTGCCCGACGCCCCTGCTGGCACCAAAGGCATCTCGCTGTTCATCGTGCCGAAGTTCCTGCCTACCGCTGATGGTGGTGTGGGCGAACGCAATGCCGTGGCCTGTGGTTCCATCGAACACAAGATGGGTATCCACGGCAACGCCACCTGCGTGATGAACTTCGACGCCGCGACCGGCTACCTGATCGGCCCGGCCAACAAGGGCCTGAACTGCATGTTCACCTTCATGAACACCGCACGTCTGGGGACTGCGCTGCAAGGCCTGGCTCACGCTGAAGTGGCCTTCCAGGGTGGCCTGAAGTACGCACGCGACCGCCTGCAGATGCGTTCGCTGACCGGGCCGAAAGCACCGGATAAAGCCGCTGACCCGATCATCGTTCACCCGGACGTGCGGCGTATGCTGCTGACCATGAAGGCTTTCGCCGAAGGTAACCGGGCGATGGTCTACTTCACCGCCAAACAGGTCGATATCGTCAAGTACAGTCAGGACGAGGAAGAAAGGAAGAAAGCCGACGCGCTGCTGGCTTTCATGACCCCGATCGCCAAGGCTTTCATGACCGAAGTCGGTTTTGAAGCCGCCAACCACGGCGTGCAGATCTACGGCGGTCACGGTTTCATCGCCGAGTGGGGCATGGAGCAGAACGTGCGCGACAGCCGTATCTCCATGTTGTACGAGGGCACCACGGGTATCCAGGCGTTGGACCTGCTGGGCCGTAAAGTGCTGATGACTCAAGGCGAGGCCCTGAAGGGCTTCACCAAGATCGTCCACAAGTTCTGCCAGGGCCAGGAGGGCAACGATGCGGTCAAGGAGTTCGTTGAACCGCTGGCCAAGCTGAACAAGGAGTGGGGTGAGCTGACCATGAAAGTCGGGATGGCCGCCATGAAAGACCGTGAAGAAGTTGGTGCCGCTTCGGTGGACTACGTCATGTACTCCGGTTATGCCTGCCTGGCTTACTTCTGGGCTGACATGGCGCGCCTGGCTGCTGAGAAACTGGCCGCTGGTACCAGCGAAACTGCGTTCTACACCGCCAAGCTGCAAACTGCGCGCTTCTACTTCCAGCGCATCCTGCCGCGTACCCGTGCTCATGTTGAAGCCATGCTGTCAGGTGCCAATAACCTGATGGACATGAAAGAGGAAGATTTCGGCCTCGCTTACTGAGTGAGTGGCTGAACTGAAAACCGCCTGCCCTGACCGGCAGGCGGTTTTTTTGTGTGGACGAACAGGAGGGAAGCCTTAAACCCCATCTCGCGCTGCCGTTAAATGAAAGTGCAGGTAAACATTCATCTATTCATGTGCGTTGCCGATGCACTAGAGGCACAATGCCATTGTTGATCTGCCGGGTCGGAGATTCCCTTGTTTCGTTTATCTGCTGTACGCCTCAGTCACTTTCTGCCATCACTGTTCCTTCTGCTCTGCGGACTGGCGGCGGCCTATGTGCGGGACCTGAGTGTTTTCTTCACATCGCTGTTCAATGTGCTGCCAACCTTGGTGTTGCTGCTTGGCGGTGCCTACTGCGCGGTTTACCGACGTCAGCGTGAGCTGTTTCTGATGGTCACGGTCTATATCGCCTACTTCCTGCTGGATACTCAGACTGACTTTTATCGAGACAATGGGCGGGTCCGTGAGGATGCGGCCGTTGTCTTCCATTTAGTGTGCCTGTTACTGCCCTTGCTGTTCGGGCTGTTTGGCGCCTGGCAGGAGCGTACGCACCTGTTCCAGGATATGGTGGCGCGCTTTGCCGTGTTGCTGGCTTTTGGCAGTGTCGCCCTGGGGCTTGAGCAGAGCTTCCCGCAGCCCTTGCTGGCGTGGCTGGCGGAGATTCGTTGGCCATCGTTGCATGGCCAATGGATGAGCCTGATCCAGATGGCGTACCCGGTGTTCCTGATCGCCTTCGGCTTGCTGGTGGTGCAGTACCTGCGTCAGCCACGACCGCTGCATGCGGCGCAGATTATTGGCCTGATCGGCATTTTCTGGATGCTGCCAAAGACGTTCATCTTGCCGTTTACCCTCAACATCATGTGCAGTCAGGTGATGTTGATGATTGCCGCAGCGGTGTCCCATGAAGCCTATCAGATGGCCTTCCGCGACGAGTTGACCGGGCTACCGGGGCGTCGCGCATTGAATGAGCGGATGCAGCGGTTGGGCCGTACCTATGTGCTGGCGATGACAGACGTCGACCACTTCAAGAAATTCAACGACACCCACGGTCACGATGTCGGGGACCAGGTGCTGCGTCTGGTGGCCAGCAAGTTGTCCAAGGTCACTGGTGGTGGTCGTGCCTACCGCTATGGCGGGGAGGAGTTTTGCCTGGTATTTGCCGGCAAGAGCATCGAGGAGTGCATGCCACACCTGGAAGCCGTGCGCGAGGTGATCGCCAACTACAATATCTTGCTGCGTAATCCGGATAGCCGCCCGCAGGACGATACTCAGGGGCGCCAGCGCCGTGGTGCTGCTGCGGCCGCCAGTGTGTCGGTGACCATCAGTATCGGTGTCGCCGAGCGTCAGATGGAGCATCGCTCGCCTGACGAAGTGCTCAAATCGGCCGACCAGGCGCTCTACAGCGCCAAAGGCGCGGGCCGTAACTGCGTGGTCGCCTACGGTTTGCAAAACAAGCGAGGGGCCGTTCGTACAGCGTGACCGGATATGACTATCTGGTCAAAAGATGGCCCTATGTCTCGCAAAAGTTGTTCAGGTACACTGGTTTTCTAACTGAGTATCGGTCCCTCGGGACTGCCCCTGACTGGTTCTGTGAGAGGTTGCCATGGCTGACTATAAAGCGCCCTTGCGCGATATGCGCTTCGTCCTCAATGAAGTCTTCGAGGTTGCCAGGCTCTGGGCTCAACTGCCCGGCCTGGCCGATATCGTTGACGAAGAGACGGCCATGGCCGTTCTCGAGGAGGCCGGCAAGGTCACCAGCAAAAGCATCGCGCCGCTGAACCGTGGTGCCGACGAAGAAGGCTGCCGTTGGGATAATGGCGTCGTCACTACACCAGCAGGTTTTATCGATGCGTATCGCACCTATGCCGAAGGTGGTTGGGTGGGCGTAGGCGGTGATCCCGCATTCGGCGGCATGGGCATGCCCAAGGTGATTTCTGCCCAGGTCGAAGAGATGGTCAACGCTTCCAGCCTGTCCTTCGGCCTGTACCCAATGCTGACGGCCGGTGCCTGCCTGTCGATCAATGCCCACGCCAGTGAAGCACTCAAGGCCACCTACCTGCCAAACATGTATGCCGGCGTCTGGGCCGGCTCGATGTGCCTGACCGAGCCCCATGCCGGCACTGACCTGGGCATCATCCGCACCCGTGCAGAACCTCAGGCAGATGGCAGTTACAGGGTCAGTGGTACGAAGATCTTCATCACGGGCGGCGAGCACGACCTGACCGAGAACATCATCCACCTGGTGTTGGCTAAACTGCCGGACGCACCGGCTGGGCCGAAAGGCATTTCGTTGTTTCTGGTGCCCAAGTTCCTGGTCAATGCCGACGGCAGCCTCGGCGCACGCAACCCGGTCAATTGCGGCTCCATCGAGCACAAGATGGGCATTCAGGCTTCTGCCACCTGCGTGATGAACTTTGACGACGCGGTAGGGTATCTGGTCGGTGAGCCCAACAAGGGCCTGGCCGCCATGTTCACCATGATGAATTACGAGCGTTTGGGCGTCGGTATTCAGGGCCTGGCATCGGCAGAGCGTTCTTATCAGAACGCGATCGAATACGCCCGCGACCGTCTGCAGAGTCGCGCGCCGACCGGTCCGCAAGCGAAGGAAAAGGTCGCAGACCCAATCATCGTTCACCCTGATGTGCGGCGCATGCTGCTGACCATGAAGGCCTTTAACGAGGGTGGCCGCGCCTTCTCCAGTTATGTGGCGATGCAACTGGATACTGCCAAGTACAGCGAAGACCCGGTTGTGCGCAAGCGTGCCGAGGACCTGGTGGCCTTGCTGACGCCGGTGGCCAAGGCGTTCCTCACGGACCTCGGCCTGGAAACGACGGTGCATGGTCAGCAGGTGTTCGGTGGCCATGGCTACATCCGTGAGTGGGGCCAGGAGCAACTGGTGCGCGATGTGCGCATCACGCAGATCTACGAGGGCACCAACGGCATTCAGGCGCTGGACCTGATCGGGCGCAAGGTCGTGGGCAGCGGCGGGGCGTATTACACGTTGTTCGCGGATGAGGTCCGCCAGTTCATCGCCTCGGCAGACGCCGGGCTGGAGGAATTCAGTAAACCGCTGGCAGCAGCCTTGGGTTGCCTCGACGAACTGACCGCCTGGGTACTGGACCGCGCCAAGAGCAACCCGAACGAGATCGGTGCCGCCTCGGTGGAGTACCTGCAGACCTTCGGTTACGTCGCTTATGCCTACATGTGGGCGCTGATGGCACGTACGGCGCTGGCCAAGCAGGGGCAGGACGACTTCTATGCCAGCAAACTGGGGACCGCACGGTTCTACTTTGCCCGATTGCTGCCGCGCACCCACTCGTTGAGCGCAGCCGTGAAGGCCGGTAGCGAGTCGCTTTATCTGCTCAATGCCGAGCAGTTTTAAGCTTCGCTGCGTCGTGTAGGAAAAGGCTTACACGACGTGGTGACTTTTCGCCTCTATCTAAAGATTGGATCCATCGCTAATCTTTACCACATGGACGTCGCGCAGGACGCGCAATGTACAGAACAGGGACACGCAGGATTCCTGCCAGGATGGCGGGTGAAATGGATGTCAGGGAAACAGTCTGCAAACCCCGCCTCGGCGGGGTTTTCTTATGCCCGCAATTAAATCAGCCCAGCACGTCCAGTGGCGATACGCCGATGTGCCGTGGGTCGATCTCTTCTTCCAGTAGCGTACGCAGCAACTCGATCGAGGCTTGCTGGCGCTGCGCATCCCGGAACACCAGGCCCACTTTCAGCGGCACCCGTGGCTCGCTCAACGGCTTCCAGAGCAGTTCCTGATCATCCGTCACCTCTTGGGCCCGCCCGGGCAAGACGGTAGCCAGCGACGTGTGTGGCAGGCTGTCTAGAATCCCGCCCATGTTGTTCATTTCCGCCTGAACCTGCGGGCGCCGGCCAAGGTTGGCCAGCTGCGACTGCCAGATCTGCCGCACCTGAAACTCTTCGCCCAGCAGCAGCATCGGTAACTCGGCGGCCTGTTTCAGTGAGACTTTCTTGAATTCGCGCAACGGGTGGGTATTGGGGATCACCAATTGCAGTTCGTCTTCATAGAGCATCAAGCCGTGCAGGCCCGGTTGGCGCGGCGGCAGGTAGCTGATGCCGATATCCAGTGTGCCGTTTAGCAGGCGTCGCTCGATTTCCATACCTGACAGTTCGTAGATCTGTACCACCAGGTGTGGCTGCGCCTTGCGTACCCGGTCGAGCAGCTGTGGTACCAGGCTTGGACGTACGGTCTGCAGTACCCCGATGGCCAAGGTGCGCAATGACTGCCCCTTGAAGTTTCGCAGGGCGTCACTCGCCCGTTGCAGGCCGTCGAGCAGGGGCAGTGCGTGGTTGTACAGGGTGTGCGCTGCCAGGGTCGGCAGCAGTCGCTTGTTGCCGCGTTCGAACAGGCTGACATCCAGGCTGTGTTCGAGTTGGCGGATCTGTTGCGACAGCGCCGGTTGGGACAGTGACAGGCGTTCGGCAGCCCGGCCGACATGACCTTCTTCGTAGACCGCGACGAAATAACGCAGTTGGCGAAAATCCATAAGAAATACTTATCAAAAAAGCTCGAAAAACGAAATGGCTGTTAGCCTGCAAGAAGCCTAGTCTATCCCGTATTCACAAGGTTTACAGGGCCATAGGGCGCGATGAATACCGTGTATGTGGATGGTGTTTACATAGGCAAGGCTAAAAACATCGGTCATGGCTTATTGACCGACATTGATAAGGAACAGGTTGCAAGAAGGCTGTGGTTGTGGCCACAGGGACTGGGCAGCGATGAACACGGCGACCCACGCTTCCATACCGGCCCTGAACGGGCCTTGCATCACTACCCCGCCGAGCACTACGCCTATTGGCGCAAACGTTATCCACAGATCGACTGGTGTGCACCGGCTTTTGGCGAAAACCTGTCGACCCACGGCATGAGCGAAGAATCCGTTTGCCTGGGCGACATGTTTCGATGGGGGGGCGCGCTGTTGCAGATCAGCCAGCCGCGCTCGCCCTGTTATCGGCTCAGCCACCGCTGGGGCCTGCTGGACTTGCCTGAACAGGCTCAGCAAACGGGCCGTTGCGGCTGGTTCTACCGGGTGCTCAAGCCGGGTTTTGTCAGCGCCGAAGATCCTTTTGAGTTGATTCAGCGTAGCTACCCAGGCCTCACCGTAGCCTGGGCGTTACATGCTTTTTTCCGTGAACCCCTGGAGCATGCAGGTTTGAAAAAGCTGGTGGATTGTCCGGCCCTGTCGTCACGCTGGCGCGACATCGCGATGAGGCGTCTACGTACCGGCCAGGTCGAAGACTGGACATCGCGTCTGCTCGGCTTGCCACTGGAAGGGTTGCGCGCATGAACCTGTTCAACCTGCGTCGTTCGCCGGCCCCCCTTGAGGAGCACGAGCCTGCTCCGGTGACCACTGCACCGGTCGAGTCGTTGTCGCGTGAATGCCTGATGCCAGTGGCAGAGCGCCCGGCACAAGTCTTCGTCCGGGGTCAGGGTTCCTGGCTGTGGGACAGTGATGGGCGGGCGTACCTCGATTTTACTCAGGGCTGTGCGGTCAACAGCCTTGGGCATAGCCCCAAAGCACTGGTTCAGGCATTGGGTGCCCAGGCTCAGGCGCTGATCAATCCGGGGGCAGGTTTTCATAACCGTGGCTTGTTGCAACTGGTCAATCGCCTGTGTGAAAGCACAGGCAGTGATCAGGCCTATCTGCTCAACAGTGGCGCCGAAGCCTGCGAAGGTGCGATCAAGCTGGCACGCAAATGGGGCCAACTGCATCGTAACGGTGCCTACCACATCATCACGGCCAGCCAGAGCTGCCATGGGCGTACGCTGGGTGCGTTGTCGGCCTCCGACCCGTCGCCGTGCAACCGCTGCGAGCCTGGCGTGCCAGGTTTCAGCAAGGTGCCCTACAACGACCTTGCAGCCCTGCATGCCGCCGTCGACTCGCGTACGGTTGCGATCATGCTGGAGCCTATCCAGGGCGAGGCTGGCGTCATTCCGGCGACCCAGGACTACTTGCAGGGTGTCGAGCGTCTGTGCCGCGAGCTGGGCATCCTGCTGATCCTTGATGAGGTTCAAACCGGTATCGGTCGCTGCGGTGCTTTGCTTGCCGAGCAAACCTACGGCGTACGCGCCGATATTCTGACCCTGGGCAAAGGCTTGGGCGGTGGCGTGCCGCTGGCCGCGTTGCTGGCACGTGGCACGGCCTGTTGCGCCGAGCCGGGCGAGCTGGAGGGAAGCCATCATGGCAATGCGCTGATGAGCGCTGCTGGCCTGGCGGTGCTGCAAACGGTATTGGAGTCGGGGTTCTTCGACCATGTGCAGGAGGCCGGACGGCACCTGCGCGATGGTTTGGGGCGTCTGACTGCACGCTACGGCCAGGGTGAAGTGCGCGGCCAAGGCTTGCTCTGGGGGCTGGAGCTGGCGGATGACTCGGCGGCTGCGGTGGTCAAGGCTGCGCTGCAGGAAGGCTTGCTGCTGAACGCACCGCAGGCGAACGTGCTGCGTTTTTCGCCGGCGTTGACCGTGAGCAAAGGCAACATTGATGAAATGCTGTTGCGCCTGGCACGGGCATTCGCCCGGGTCCATACCGCGCAACTGAACCGTCGTCGCGAGGCTAGTGCCTGAGATGCGTGTACTTGTCCTGCAACATTCGCCCGCCCAGCGTCATGGGCCACTGAACCGCTGGCTGCTGCAAAACGCCGAAGCGGTGCATATCTGCCACCTCTATGCCCATGCCCGCATGCCACGGCTGGACAGTTTCGATCTATTGATCGACCTGGGGCCCGAGCAACCGCAGGAGCCTTGGCGTGACGCCGAGCGACGCCTGCTGGAAAAGGCCTTGAACGCTGGCAAACAAGTGCTGGTAGCCGACCAACTGGACCACCTGATCCTTTCTGGCAACGTTCTGCACTAACGAATTTTACGAACCGTCTCGCGTTCCTGCGCATCGCCCTGGGCCTGATCATTTTGGCTCGGGGCGTTTTTTTATCTGCCGTCAGTTGCTCAAAGGCACGCCTGGGGTCCTAAGGTGCGCTGAGGACTTTGCGGTAGAACTTCCATTCCTCCTCCAGCGCATGGGCGAGGTTGGCCGCGGTCCGAAAGCCGTGGCGTTCATTGGCATAGAAGTGCCCTTCGGCGTGAATACCGCGGCGTTTCAGGGCGTCGAGCATGCTGCGCGTTTGCTCGGGGACGACCACCGCATCCAGTTCGCCCTGGAAGAAGATCACTGGCACTTTGATTTGTGCGGCATGCAGCAGCGGTGTGCGCTGTCGGTAGCGCTCGATGTCCCGCACGGGGTCGCCGATCAGCCAGTCGAGGTAGTCGCCTTCAAACTTGTGCGTGGCGCGGGTCAGGGCCAGCGGATCACTGACCCCGTAGAGGCTCGCGCCAGCACGGAACACGTTGTGAAAGGCCAGCGCACACAGGGTGGTGTAACCACCGGCGCTACCGCCTCGGATAAAGGCCTGGGTTGGGTCCACCAGGCCTTGCCCGGCCAGGTAGCTGACTACGGCACAGGCATCTTCCACGTCGACTTCGCCCCAGCGCCCGCACAGCGCCTGACGATAGGCCCGGCCATAGCCACTGCTGCCTCGATAGTTGAGGTCGGCGACGGCAAAGCCGCGTTGGGTCCAGTATTGAACACGCGGGTCGAGCACCGGGTAGCATGCGGATGTCGGGCCACCGTGGATGAACACCACCAGCGGTGGGCGCGACGTCCCGTTCATGGCCGGGTAGAAAAAGCCATGGGCAATACCATCACCGCTGGGGTAACGGAGGGTTTGCGGTCGGCTGATGCGTTCGGCCGGTAACGGAAGTACGCCGCCACTCAACACCTGAACATGGTGCGTTCGCCGGTGGATGGCGATGACAGCCGGTGGGTGGGTGGCCGACGACGCGATGGCATACAGGTAGGTGTTGTCCAGGTCCAGGCAGCGAAAACGGGTGAACGCGCCGCTGAAGTCTTCTAGCGTGCCGTCGAGATGGCGCACGCCCAGGCGGCTGAAACCGTCTTCGAACCAACTGGCCAGATAACGTCCACGGTCCAGGGGGCGCCAGGTGCTGGCGCCCAGTTGCCAAGGGGCGCCGGCGTGGTCGGCCGCCGTGGCGGGGAGTGCCTGCCAACCCTGTTCGGTTTCACCCCAGGGCTGCCAGAAACCTTCACGGTCTGACAGGCAATACAGGCGGCCATTGCTACCGAAGCGCGGTTGTTGCAGGGATTCCTGTTCGTCGCCGTCACCCGCAATGCACTGCGCCGGGCTCCAGCGGCCATCGGCCTGACGCTGGCAGCACAGCAGGCGGGTGGCGGTCCAGGGTTGATCGGGGCGGTTCCACTCGATCCAGGCCAGGCGGGCACCATCCTCGCTTACGGTCGCAGATGCATAGAAGTCCGCACCTTCGGCCAGTACCTCCCGTGAGCCCCGGCCAATGGCGACCAAGCGGTGTTCGACCTGATCCGGCGTGTGCGTTTCCTCAACGGCCACGACCTTGCCGTCTGCCCAGCACAAATCACCGTAACGACGATGGCCGTGGGTCAGCGGCTGCGGCTGGCCGCCATCGAGGCTTTGCCGATAGAGCTGCTGGTCTGTTTCGTTGACGAACACCAGGCCGTTGGCCGTGAGGCAGAATGCACCGCCACCATACTCGTAGACCCGGCTACGTACGCTGAAACCATCGGGCGTCAGGCAGCGGCTGCGGCCCTTGTGCCAATGCCAGATCCGGCAAGCACCGTCCTGGGGACGAAAGGCATTCCAGAACAACCCGTGCGGGCCGACCTTGAGTTCGGCATAGTCGGCGCCTGCGGCAACCGCCTGTTCGGCGCTGAAACGATCAGCCGCGAGCGATGACACGGGAGTTTCGATCATTGCGGAACGTCATCTGGTCGATGGAGAGGTTGGCGTGTTCAGCGTCTTTCCGGGCGTTGAGGATGATCCCGTGGTCGGCCGATTTGGCGCAGACCGGGTCAGCCTTGCTGGCGTCGCCGGTGAGCATGAAGGCCTGGCAGCGGCAGCCGCCGAAGTCTTTTTCTTTCTCGTCGCAGGAGCGGCACGGCTCAGGCATCCAGTCATAACCGCGGTAGCGGTTGAAGCCGAACGAGTCGTACCAGATGTGCTGCATGCTGTGTTCGCGCACGTTGGGAAACTGCACGGGCAGTTGCCGTGCGCCGTGGCAGGGCAGTGCAGTGCCGTCCGGGGTGACGGTGAGGAATACGCTGCCCCAGCCGTTCATGCAGGCTTTCGGGCGCTCCTCGTAGTAGTCCGGCGTGACGAAGATCAGTTTGCAGGGGTTGCCGGCAGCCTTGAGCGTTTCGCGGTACTCGTTGGTGATGCGTTCGGCGCGCTCCAGTTGGGCGCGGGTCGGCAGCAGGCCGACCCGGTTCAAGTGCGCCCAGCCATAGAACTGGCAGGTGGCAAGCTCGACGAAGTCCGCTTCCAGGGCAATGCACAGCTCGATGATGCGGTCGATCCTGTCGATGTTGTGCCGGTGGGTCACGAAGTTCAGCACCATCGGGTAACCGTGGGCTTTTACCGCGCGGGCCATTTCCAGCTTCTGCGCAAAGGCTTTCTTCGAGCCGGCCAACAGGTTGTTCACCTCTTCGTCGCTGGCCTGGAAGCTGATCTGGATATGGTCCAGCCCGGCGTGCTTGAAGTCGGCAATCTTCTGTTCGGTCAGGCCGATACCCGAGGTGATCAGGTTGGTGTAGTAGCCCAGGCGGCGGCCTTCGCCGATCAGTTCGGCGAGGTCCTGACGAACCAGCGGTTCGCCACCGGAGAAGCCCAGTTGCGCGGCGCCCATTTCCCGCGCTTCACGCATCACCTTGAACCATTGCTCGGTGTTCAGCTCCTGGCCCTGGGCAGCGAAGTCCAGTGGGTTGGAGCAGTACGGGCACTGCAGTGGGCAACGGTAGGTCAGCTCGGCCAGCAACCACAGCGGCAGACCGACCTCAGGGGTAGCGGGTACCTCAGGCAAGCTCGATCCAGTGTTCGACACGGGCGACCTCCATGAATTGCTCGATGTCATCCCCAAGTTCGGGTACGCCGGGAAACTGCTCGTCCAGGTGGGCGATGATCGCGGCGACCGTGCGCTGACCATCAATCAACCGGCCGATGGCCGAGGCGCTTTCGTTGAGCTTGATCATGCCCTCCGGGTAGAGCAGCACATGGGCTTTCTGTGCCGGCTCGAACTGGAAGCGGTAACCCGGGCGCCAGCGCGGGGTCAGGTTGCGATCGAAGCTCATAGGGCAATCCCCTTGTGCCAGACCCGTTCACGGGTGACGGTGTGATAGGGCGGGCGGTTCAGTTCGTAGGCCATGCTCATGGCATCTAGCATGCTCCAGAGAATGTCCAGCTTGAACTGGAGAATCTCCAGCATGCGCTGTTGGCCTTCCACTGTAGTGTAGTGCTGCAAGGTGATACTCAGGCCATGTTCGACATCGCGACGGGCCTGGCTCAGGCGTGTTCGGAAGTACGCGTAACCGGCAGGGTCGATCCACGGGTAGTGTTGCGGCCAGCTGTCCAGGCGCGACTGATGGATCTGTGGCGCGAACAGTTCGGTCAGGGAGCTGCTGGCGGCTTCCTGCCAGCAGGCTCGTCGGGCAAAGTTGACATAGGCGTCCACCGCAAAGCGTACACCGGGCAGCACCAGCTCTTGAGAGCGTAGTTGCTCGGGATCAAGGCCAACGGCCTGGCCCAGGCGCAGCCAGGCTTCGATACCGCCATCTTCACCAGGTGCGCCGTCATGGTCGAGCAGGCGTTGAATCCACTCGCGGCGGATCTCGCGGTCCGGGCAGTTGGCCAGGATCGCGGCATCCTTCATCGGGATATTCACCTGATAGTAGAAGCGGTTGGCAACCCAGCCCTGGATCTGCTCGCGGCTGGCCCGGCCTTCATACATGGCCACGTGATAAGGGTGATGAATGTGGTAGTAGGCACCCTTGGCCCGCAGGGCTTGTTCAAACTCGGCGGGGGACAGCGCTTTGGCGTCGTTCATGTCAGCTCCTACAACTCGATGCTCATGCCGTCGAAGGCGACTTCGACACCGCGGCGGTTCAGTTCAGCGCGTTCGGCCGAGTCTTCATCCAGGATCGGGTTGGTATTGTTGATGTGGATAAGCACCTTGCGCTGCGTCGGCAGGTGTTCCAGCACTTCAAGCATGCCACCTGGGCCGTTCTGGGCCAGGTGGCCCATTTCCCGACCTGTACGGGTGCCGACACCACGTCGCTGCATCTCATCATCGTCCCATAGGGTTCCGTCGACCAGCAGGCAGTCGGCGCTGGCCATCTTCTCCATCAGCCCGTCATCGACTTGCCCAAGGCCTGGGGCATAGAACAAGGTACCGCCAGTGCGCAGGTCTTCGACCATCAGCCCGAGGTTGTCACCTGGGTGTGGGTCGAAGCGGTGTGGCGAGTAAGGCGGTGCGGCGCTGCGCAGCGGGAACGGGCTGAAGCGCAGGTTAGGGCAGGCGTCGATAACGAAGCTGCCTTCCAGTTCGATACGGTTCCAGACCAGCCCACCGTTCCAGTGGCTGAGCATATTGAACAGCGGAAAGCCGGTGCTCAGGTCCTGATGGACCATGTCGGTGCACCAGACCTGATGGGGGCAGCCTTCGCGAAGGCTGAGCAGGCCCGTGGTGTGATCAATCTGGCTGTCGAGCAGGACGATCGCGTTGATGCCCGTGTCGCGCAGTGCCCGTGCCGGCTGCATCGGGGCAAAGCTTTGCAGTTGGGCGCGGATGTCTGGCGAAGCATTGCAGAGTACCCAGTGGACGCCGTCATCGGACAAGGCGATCGACGACTGGGTTCGCGCCGTGGCGCGCAGGGTGCCATCGCGAATGCCCTTGCAGTTGTCACAGTTGCAGTTCCACTGGGGGAAACCGCCACCGGCGGCGGAACCGAGAATCTGGATGTACATGGCCACTCCTGCCGCGTCTGAAAATGAAAACGCCCCGGCTGACCGAGGCGTTGTACTGACAGCAAACTCAGCGGTTTGCGAAGTACATGGTCACTTCAAAGCCGATACGCAGATCAGTGTATGCAGGTTTGGTCCACATGGGATTACTCCTTCCGGATAGGTCTGGGGGTTGGTGGCTACTTATTTAGTCCACCCTCGCAATGAAGGGGGTTCGGTGGCCAAGATTGCGCTATCTTACTAAAAAATACGAAGCTGAAAGGTTAAATCTTAGATAAATGCCGTTACCGCGGGCGTAAAAATCAGCATGCATCCTGCCAGGCGGCGGACGGCGCTGGGCCGTTGGCCAAGCATAGCCAACCCTGGTCAACCCGGCGCACCGCCTCGGCGGCGGCTTCGAGTGTTGCCAGGTCTACAGCCTTGATGCGTGCCTGCAACGGCTTCAGTGTCTGCAGGGGATGGCCGGCCAGTTGCGCTTGCCAGGCCCACTCGGCCACATCGCTGTTGCTCATGCTCGGTTCAGCGAACTGCGCCGCCAGGGCCTGACGTTGTGCTTCCAGCTCGCTGGCGTGAGTGTTGAGCCAGAGTCCTAGCCCATCAATGAAGGTGTTGATGTGCATGAGGATTTGCCTATGGCTGACCGACGGTGACTGCACGCCGAACAGCAGGCCAGCATGGCCTTGAACCTGACGGAAGGCGCTGAACACGGCATAACCCAATTGCAGTTCGACCCGCAGACGCTGGTAGAAAGGCCCCTGGATCAGGTGTGCCAGCAGGCGTCCTGCAGCCTCATCGGCCACCGGGCAGAACAACAGCAGGGCTTGCTCTGCGCTGTCATCCGTCGAGTGGTACCACTGCCTGCCGCGAATGAGGCGCGGCGTGGTGTGGCTGCCAGCACTGCCGGGAATCGCCAGTGGTTGCCGTTCGGTTGCCGCAAAGCCGGTGGCCAGCCCTTGCCAGCGTGCGCTGCTCCACACGGCCTGAAGCTCTGCGTCGGTGGCTGTTTGCACCTGCGGGGTTGTGTTCCCTCCCCCCAGAACAACCTCCGGCAATTGCCGTAGCAGTTGGCGGATGGGTATCAGTGTCGGTTCCCGGGTTGGGGTCGTGGCCGTCTGCCAGGTACTCGCTGGAGGGCTGCGCAGCACCGCCAGGGCTTGCGTGACAACTGCATTGACGGCGCTGGGTGCGCCAGCACAGCGCAACTGCCAGTAGTGTGCGCAGGCGCTGAATTCCAGTTCTACACAGGCTTGTGCCGCGCGTTCGATGAGCCTTTGCAGGGCACTGTTGAGCCGTGCGTAGAGGTTATCGTGGCCGCCTGAGTCGAGTTGCCAGCGCAGGTACAGGATGCCGGTCTGGCGTGTGCTCGGCAGGGCGGGGTTGTAGACCATGTTGGGGGTGCCCGACGACGCCCGAGTGGTGGCATCAGCGTTCACCAGGAATGGGTTGGGCTCGGGCAACTGCCAGGGCATGACCGTTTCGAGACGCGGGCATGTGCGAGCCAGTAGCGGGTTGAGCAGGGCGCTCAGCGCTGCACTGTCCGGTGTCCCGGGTGGGTTGCCCGTGCTGTCTTGACGTGCCAGTTGCAGGGCGCCGGCACGCCCTTGCTGGCAGGCCATGAGCCGAGCGTATTCCTCCTCCAGCGGCGTCCGGTCGGCGCTGTTGAAAAAAGCCAGCCAATCAAAAAACAGCCGTTCAACGTCACTGCGATGCTGCTCATCCGTCAGGGTGAACTGCACATGCAGCAGGGCCTGCTGCTCATACTGATAAAGCGTTTTGAAACTGAGCCCCGTTATCCAGCCTTTTTCGCGCAACAGTGCGAGCAGTCCGCCGGGTTGGCTGTCCGTTAGCCACGTGCTGAGGAATGCGATTGCGTCCTCGCTACCGGTAGGCAAGCGTTCACAGGCGAACAACAGGTTCAGCAGGCCTGCCGGTTGCGCCGGTGCGCTGCACAGTTGCAGAGGTGTGACCGGCGCCTGGGCTGTTTTCAGCCCGGGATTGAAGGCCTGGCTATAGGCTTCGGCCATTGCCAACAACTCGGTCAGTGGTTGTGGCCCGGCCAGGCTCAAGGTTATTTGCCCTGCCTGGTAGTAGCGTTTGTGGAAGTCCTGCAGTGCCCGTTGAAAGGCGGCCTGCTGTACACCCAGGCTGTAGCGGTTACCGGCATGGAAGGCCCGAAGTGGATGGCCTGCCGATACGCACTGAAGCAGGGTGAATTGTGCCTGCGAGGCGTGGTCGCGGGACCAGGCAATGAACTCGGCGTGCAGCACTTCGCGTTCGCGCAACTGCGCGGCGTGGTCGTCCAGGCGGGGCTGGGCAAGCATGTCGCACAGCCGCTCCAGGGCACCGCTGAATGCCGCGACCGGGACTTCGAAAAAAAACTCAGTGGCCCGTTCCCGCGTGCTTGCATTGACCTGGCCACCGTGGCGTTGCACATAGCGCATCAGGCCGTCTTCAGCCGGGAAGCGGCTGTTGCCGAGAAAAAACAGGTGTTCAAGGAAGTGCGCCAGCCCCGGCCATGCCGTTGGAGCATCGTGGCTACCGGCAGCGACATGCACTGCGGCGGCGCAGCGCTTCAGGTGTGGCGCATGGCGCAGTGTGAGCTGCAGGCCGTTGGCCAAGGTATGGTGTGCAAACGTGGCAGGCATGACGGCTCCAGCAAAACGCGAACCGTCATGCTAGCGGATAACTCAGCCTTTGCGCGGGTCGCCGTACAGCTCGGGGCGCAGGTCGTGCAAATAGGGGGTGTTGGCCCGGCCCTGTACGACCTGTTGGCGATCCAGATCGCTGACCAGCAAGCAGGCCTCGTGTCCAGCCATGGCCAGGATGCTGCCATCCGGGCCGACGATACTGCTTTGCCCACAGTACTGGATCGCGTCCTCGGCACCGCAGTAGTTGGCGTAAACCAGATAACACTGGTTTTCGTAGGCGCGGGCGCGCACGGTGACCTGGGCGACAAAGTCGTAGGGCACCATGTTCGCGGTCGGCACCAGTATCAGTTCGGCGCCGGCCAGGGCCAGACGTCGGGCGTTCTCCGGGAACTCGATGTCGTAGCAGATCAACAGGCCAAGCTTCCAGCCGTTGAGCTGAACCACCGGGAAGTGGTCCGGGCCCGGGCTGAACATCGCCCGGTCAAGGCCGCCGAACAGGTGCGTCTTGCGGTAGTTGCACAGGCTGCTGCCGTGGGCGTCGATCAGCTGTACTGCGTTGTACAGCCGACCATCATCGGCCCGCTCAGGGTAGCCATAGGCGATGGCAATGCGGTTGCTTTGGGCGATCTCCACCACGGCCATGGCCGAGGGGCCGTCCTCGGCCTCGGCCAGCCGTGCTACAGCGTCTGCGCCGATGTTATAGCCCGTCAGGAACATCTCCGGGCACACCAGCAGTTCGGCGCCCCGGGCAGCAGCGGCCTGCGCTTGCTGATGCAAGCGCTCCAGGTTGCCGGGCACGTCCACTGGCAGCGGTGCACCCTGATACACGGCGATACGCATGGCGGTTCTCTCGTCAGTCGGCCAGGGCGATTGGGCCAATTTCATTGAACACGTCGCCTGGGCCTGGGTTGTCCGGATGGGTGTGGCCACCGAAGTGGGTCATGATACCCCACACCGCATTGAGCGACGTTTGTACCGCCCCTTCTACCCAGGCGGGGGTCCAGGAGACGTCATCACCGGCGATGAACATGCCGCGCTGCTCGGCTGGCATGTCCTGCTGCATGAAGTGCGCGTACATCCGCTGGTTGTAGCGGTAGTGGCCGGGCAGAGCGCCTTTGAACGCACCCAGGAAGTGCGGATCGGCTTCCCAGGAAACCGTAATCGGATCGCCGATGATGTGCCCGGCGATGTCCACTTTCGGGTAGATCTTCTTCAGCGCATCCAGTGCCAGTTTCACCCGTTTTTCCACGGGTTGAGGCAGCATTTTCAGGGCATCGCTCATCCATGAATAGGACAGGCAGATTACCCCCGGCTTGTCGTCGCCGTTGTCGAACAGGTAAGTACCACGGGTGAGGCGGTCGGTCAGGGTCATGCTCATCAGGTCGCGACCGGTTTCCGGGTCCTTGTCCTTCCAGAAGGGGCGGTCGACCATGACGAAGGTCTTCGACGACTGCATGTAGCGTGTGCGGTCCAGGGCCATCCACATCTTCTGCGAGAACAGCGACTCCTCGCATTCGATCTGCGTAGTCAGCAACCAGCTCTGGCAGGTGGTCAGTACTGCGGCGTAGTGACGGGTATCTCCCCAGTTGTCAGTCACCGCCAGGCGACCGTCGCTGGCCCGGGCAATACGTTTGACGCCCGGCCGCGGCGCGCCTCGGTGCAGTGAGCTCAGGCTGGTACCTGCGGGCCAGTGGGCACAACGCTCAGGAACATGGCGCCAGATGCCCTGCGGCACCTGCTCGACGCCACCGACGATCAAGTGCTGGTGATCGTCGCAGTTGGTCATTACCACACGGAAGATTTCCAGCATCGAGTTGGGGAAGTCCGAGTCCCAGCCGCCCGTGCCGAAACCCACCTGACCAAAGACTTCTCGGTGCAGGAAGCTGAGCTTGGCGAACGACTTTGAGGTCGCAACGAAATCGTAAAAGGTGCGGTCGTCCCAGAGCGGCACCAGCGTGTTCCACAGCTCTTTGAGGCGCGGAACATCACGGTCACGGATGGCTTGCTGGATATCCCCAAAGCGCGCGCCGCTTTCCAGGGCGTCGGCCCAGGCATCGGCCACTTCCTGGAACAGCTTGGGCAAATCGGAGAGTTTTTCAGCGTAATGGGTCTGGCCTTCCAGATCGATCACGGTGCTGCCGGACGCCGGGGTCAGCGGGTTGGGGAAGGGCTTGGTCTCAAGGCCGAGCTTGTCCACATAGTGATAGAACGCCGTGGAGGACACTGGAAAACGCATTCCCCCCAGTTCTGCAATGATCCCGTCAGTGCCTTCAAAGGCTTGCGAGCGCAGGCGGCCGCCCATCCTCGAGGCTTCGTAAACGACCGGTTTCAGGCCCAGCTTCATCAACTCGTACGCGGCCACCAGGCCGGCGATCCCGGCACCGACAATCGCTACTTCCTCACCCTGTCGCTCGGCCGGGATGCTGCCGAGGCCTGCGGGGTGTTCGATCCAGTCGTCAAAGGCGAAAGGGAAGTCCGGGCCGAAAATAGTGACGGGTTTCTTTCCATCGGCGGGGTGGCGATTGTTCTTGTTCATGATTGACCTTGCCAGGGCTGCGCGGAGTGCGGAGCTTGAGTATAGGAAACTGCCTGGCGGTCATTTTAGAGGGTGTGGATTTCGTTATTAAGATGCAGAGTGTCGTCGTTATGCTCTTATTTATGTCATTTAGACGACGATACGCTACAAAGTGACGATCTGTGTGGGCGCCGGCGTGGCTCATGCCATGCCGGCCGAGGCGGTCAAATCGGCTGCCCGCGATCCACCTTGCTGCTGAGGATGATCGAGGTGGTGGTTTTCTCCACACCTTCGACGTTGCCGATTTGATCGAGCAACTGGTCCAGTTGCTCCGGTGAGTCGCTGCGCAGCCAAGCCACATAGTCAAACTCGCCACTCACCGCACATAACTGCTGGATCTGGCCCATGGCACTGAGCCGCCGCACCACATCCTTGCCGGAGCGTGGCTGCACGGTAATCCCGACATACGCCTGCAAGCCGCCATCAATCACTCGCTGCCCGAGGCGAACACCGTAGCCAGTGATTACCTTGGTTTTCTCAAGGCGAGCCAGCCGTGAGGTGACGGTAGTACGAGCGATGCCCAACTGCCGGGCCAGCGTGGCCACGCCTTCACGGGCGTTGATCTGCAACAGGGCGATGAGTTGACGGTCGATTTCGTCGAGGGCTGCAGCGCGTGTTTCAGGCATGGGGTATCTCGGATACAGGCCCTGGGTCAGGGCTATTGGGCTGGCTGAAAGGCCTTGGTGCCAGGTTAACGGCACTTGCATCCTCTGTGGGATGCAGGCTTGCCTGCGATGGATTCGGCGGGGTGCCCGCATTTACGCGGTGCTTGCATCACAGGCATGAGCTTATTCGGCTCATGGTGTGAGCCGATTGTGTCGGCTATTCGGCTCACTGTCCAACAATGAGGCAGTGCTGTTTGCGGACAGGCGTGACGTGAGCTTTTTAGGGCAGATACGAAAAAGCCGCGCAGTGCGCGGCTTTGAACGTGGTGGGCCCAGCAGGACTCGAACCTGCGACCAAGGGATTATGAGCGAGCGAATGCGGCGTTTCTGGTCGTCTCGGGATCTTCCTGGTAAACCACAAAATTCAATGAAAACAAGGCGGTTAAGGACGATTTTGTTTTCCGACGTTTCACCCAGTACCCTAGTTTTCCATCAGAAACGGGGAAGGAACGGGGAAGGAAATGGCAAAGCGTGCTCGACTGACTGACCTAGAAGCTCATGCGGTCAAGACCAGGAAATCAGAGCCAGTGGGCTCGCGGGGCAAAGGAACGTTGCTCCTGGAGCGCAAGGCGTCCGGTGCCATCAACGCTTACTACCGTGAGCGAACACCCAGCAGCGATCAGCGCTTGGCGCTTGGCACGCTGGCCAGGAAGCCACGACCAGGAACAGGTGAGCGTACCTTAGATGAGTTGAGGTCCGACGCCATGCGCCTTGCTGGTGAGGTGGTGGCCGCAGGCGGCATTGGGAAGTACCTGGAGCTGCTGGCAACACAGAGCGCGGCCATGGAGGTGGAGAGGCAGCGTCAACAGCGCCAGGCGGAAGCATTGGCGAGACGTGGCACCTTTGGTGAGTTGCTCGATAGCTATGTGAGCAAGATGGTGGCGGAGGGCAGGGTAAGCGCCAAGGAAATCGACAACATGTTTAGCCTGCATGTGAAGGACTACCATCCGGGATTGGTCGCCCGTGTGGCCGCCGACATTGAGCCAGAGGACATACAGCTCATCCTGGCAGGTGTACTGGGCCGTAAACCCAAGGGGCGTGGGATCGGCCACAAGGCAGCGGGGACATCGGCCAATGGAATGCGCACGACGTGTGACAAGCTCCGCCGCTATCTGCAAGCTGCCTTCAGTCATGCCGCCAAAGCCCATTTGGCACCTGAGCGGCTCGCCAATGAGGGCAAGGTCTTTTCGATCCGTTCCAACCCTGTGCGGGACATTCCAGTCACGCAAGGCACTGGGGCCGGTGATACCGAGTCGTTGACGCCTGCTGAGCTGGGGGAGCTGTTGAGGCATCTCGACACGCTACCTGACCGGCACGCGGCCATCGCCAAGGCTGCCATTTACCTGGGCGGCCAACGTCTCACCCAACTGTGCGCCGTGCCGTGGGACGCCGTGACAGGCGATACGCTCTGCCTCATGGATGGGAAGGGGCGTAAGGTCCAAGCCTGGGAGCATTTGCTGCCGATCACTGAGCGGATCAGGCAAATCCTAGCGCCGCTACTCGATGACCCAATTGGCCCTGGGCCTTTTTCGCTGACGCTCGGGAAGTCTGCGAATCCAAGCACGGTATCTGCTCTGTTTATCGACGCTGGACGCTCTCTTTCCGCAGCCGGTAAGGCCCACGCGTTCACCTGGAAGAACATCCGCGTAACGGCGGAGTCACTCCTGGCGCACCTGGGCGTTAGCTCTGAGGTCCGGGCCTGGCTGCTCTCTCATGGCCGCAGCGGGGTACAGGCCAAACACTACGACCGGTACAGCTACCTACCTGAGAAGCGCGCAGCCCTAGAGCAATGGGGGCGCTACTTGGACGGCCTGGCTAAAGGTGAGGATTCGACGGGCAACGTTGTGCTCCTAACACGGTCTCGGAAAAAATCCGACGAACGGTAGTTTTGACGTTTTTGCGGTGAGCATCAGTGAGATTGAATGACACTCTATGAAACACAAACTCGTTGTAAATCAGAAACTTGCGCACTTGATTTCTAACCCTCTCGACTTGTCTTTGCGGAGAACCTGTAGCTACCATGCGGCCACTGACTGAACAATCCGAACTGCTCTGAAACACCTCAAATAGGTGGTCATTAGCTGCAAAAATTCGTGAATGTTGGTGAATTCCGGGCAAAGAAAAGGCCCCGGTATTTGCCGTGCCGGGGCCTATTGGGAGAGGGCGTTACAGCGCCCTCCAGATACCGGAACAAGCCAGTACATGTTTCGAGAGGTGAAGCGGTTACAGCGATTTCGACGTGGGTTGACGCCCGTCTAGAACTGTATTGCGAGTGAGCGGGGGATGCAACAGCCTGCCACCACGCTGCCGCTCACCGTCTCGGTTTTTCCCTAGTGCATAGAGGATTCAACCATGACGCCCACTACTGACAGCGCTCCAGTTCCGAATGTTCCACGCGCTGGCATTCGTGCCACTACCGCACAGCTGTGCACTCTGTACCAGATCAGCCGTACCACCTTCTGGCGCTGGACCAAGGCTGATAACTTCCCCGTACCGATTCGTGCCGGTCGCGTTCTGCGCTGGGATGCCGAGGCCGTGGACGCCTTCCTCACCAACAGGAAGGGGTGAGCCATGCCGATTCACATCGCGACCCAATCCAGGGTTGCAAAGTCATTCGTGCGCCGCTATCGTTCGCCTGTCGCTGCCAATTCAGCGACCGGGTGTGGAAACCCGTTGAGCAAAAGGCGCACAAGCGCCCCCATCGTGATTGCAGGCGCTTTTTTTGTGCCCGCAGTTCCGTGTTATGGCGGCTGTGCGCGGGAGACCCTCGGGTCTGCCGGGTTCCTTTTGCCCCGGTTTTCCACCCCGCGTACAGCTGCCACCAAATCCTGTGGAAAGGATCGTGGCAGCTCCATAGCAAAAGGAGCACCACCGATGACCGCCCTTATTCCGCCCGCAATCCGCGCACTCGCTCACCGTCGCATGGCCTTGAGCGCCCTCCGCGCAAACTCATCTCTCTCTGTACGTCTCAAACGCTACAACGCCCACATGGACATTGTTCGCACCCTGGAAGCTCAAGGGGGTGCGCAATGAGCAAGCCACAAATCCTCAACGCTATTGCCGTCGAAGCGATCAGCGAGCTGGAGACCGCCTCCACTTACCTGGACTGGCTCGACTCGTTGGCCTGGGCAACCCGAAAGGCGACTGTCGAAGGTCACGACCATCACGGTGAACGCCTGGCAGAACTCTCTCAGTATCTGGCCCATGAATACCGCTCAACGCTCGCTGAGAAAGCCGAACGTCTGAATGACCGCTTCGATGCGCACCAGGGCAATGTCCGCGTCCTGAAAGTTGGGGGTGCCCAATGAGTCGTCCCTACAGCCTGACCGAGGACGAGTTTTACGCCCTCCAGCGTGCCCAAGAATCCATCAATCTGCTGAGCATCTTGTTCGGTGAGGTGCGAGGCTCTTCCACCTACACGCCTGCAATGATCGCCTCGTTCCTGGAGCGGGTTGGTGAGGATATTTCGCTGGTGATCCAGTCCGCTGTAAAGGCGCTGCCGCCGCCGCGGCTGAAGCAGACCGGCTAATGACCAGAGGCACCGGCCACCGTTGATGTGAGCCGCTGTGAAGGGGTGACAGGCGACTGAGCCCTGTGACCTTCCTCCCTACGTTACGGGACGATTGATATGAACACTTTTCAAGAGCGCAGTAATGCGCTGACGGGATCGGCTTGCCTGGAAAAAGCCTTTGATGTGCTGCACCTGGACGCGCGAAACGTTCAAGACGGGTATGTGAAGCCCGCTCGGACATACCGCCAGGTCGGCGACCAGGAGAGCGTCCAGACGGGCGACTACGGCACTGCAATCGCTGGAGACAGCGGCACTGCTATGACCGGCGAAAGCGGAACGGCAGTGGTCGGAGACAGGGGCTCCGCACTGGCTGGAGTGTTTGGGACAGCCAGCGCTGGAGAGTGGGGACATGCCACCGTGGGTGACGGTGGTGTGGCCTCTGTCCTGACTTGCGGCGTAGCCACTGCTGGGAGCTTTGGGACAGCCTCTGCCGGTGATTACGGTACAGCCTGCGTCGGTGCCAACGGCACGGCCAGCGCCGGAGTCGGGGGCGCGGTGTGTGCCGGTGAACTGAGCGAAATCCGCCTCAAGTATTGGGATGAGCAGGCGCAGCGCTATCGCACCGTGACCGGCTATATCGGCGAAAACGGTCTTGAGTCTAATGCCCATTACAAGCTGAACGACGAGCATGTCTTTACTCGTGCCTCCCTGGTCGACCAGGTTGGGAGGCTGCGCAATGGTCAGTAAAAAGCCCGCCAAACCTCGCTACCGACCTGAACCTGTTTGGGCGACAGCCGAATGGTTCTGCACCCGTTACCAAGTTAGCCGCTCCACCTGGTGGCGCGTTGCCAAGATCGCCGGCTTTCCGGCGCCCGTTCGCTTTGCGCGGGCGGTGCGCTGGAAGGTTGAGGACGTAGAAAAGTACCTCACGCGCAATAAAGCCAAGTCGGGGATCAGAAAGTCATGACGAGACCAAGACCTGTTGACCTGATCCGTCACGCCGCCCGGTATGCCCTGAATGCAGCGGAAACGCTGCTACCGGAGTGGCTGCCGGAAGGCAAACGCAAAGGCCGCGAATGGGTGGCCGCAAACATCGCTCGCGGGGATCGGCAAGCCGGTTCCTTCGGCGTGTCGCTCGACACTGGCCGGTGGAATGACTTTGCTGACAGCGGTGCCCATGGTGGCGACCTGGTGTCGCTGCTGGCCTACCTACGCGGATGTGGCCAGCTGGACGCGGCCAAGGAAGTGGATGAGCGCCTGGGCCTAGGTCTGTTCAAGCTGTCGGCTGCCGATGCGCAGCAGCTCCAGGAACGCCACCAGGAGGCCGAACGCGAACGCGCTTCCTGGCGTCTTCGTGAGCAACAGCTCCAGGAGGAAAAACAGCTCCAGGCAGCCCGTGAAGCCGCACAGCTCTGGAAGGTGGCCAAGCCTGCCGACCCCATGCACACCTACCTGTTGGCCAAGGGGGTGAAACCGTACCTGGTGCGCCAGTTGGGGCAGGGGCGGTTGGTAGTGCCGCTCTGTGATAACGGGCGCTTGGTGAATCTGCAGATCATCACGCCGGACGGCAGCAAGCGTTTTCTGATGGGAGGGCGTGTCCAGGGCTGCTATTCGCCCCTGGGCAAGCTCTCCGAGGGCTGCCGTCTGTATGTGTGCGAGGGTTGGGCCACGGGTGCCACGCTGCACCAAACCACCGGGTGTCCGGTGGTCTGCGCCATGAACGCCGGAAACCTCAAGGCGGTGGCCGTGGCCATGCGTGAGCGCTACGGCGCCACGCTTGACCTGGTGGTGGCCGGTGACGATGACCGCAGTACGCCGGGCAATCCGGGCAAGCGTGCCGCCAACCAAGCCGCCCGCGCTGCTGATGCGCGGGTGGTCTTCCCCGAGTGGCCCGCTGAAGCCCCTTCCGACCTATCCGATTTCAACGACCTGCACCGCTGGCTTGCAGGTCAATCCAAAAAGAGCTGCAAATTATGAGCACACACGAGAAGCCCACGACCTTGAGCCTGGTGGGTGAACCACTAGCGCCTACCCCGGAAAAGCTGGAACGGCCCCGCTACGCCGTTTACGAGCATCCTTGCACCGTGGAGGGTAAGTTCTATAAGGCTGGCACCTGGTATCACGGCCTGAAGCAAAGCGGGCCTGATGAGAAGGCCATCCCCGTAGACCACTGGATTTGTGTCCCCCTGAATGTGTTAGCTGAAACGGTTAACTCAGAGGACGGCAGCATAGGACTGCTGGTCAATTTCAGCCACCGAGGTAAGCGCATCGAGCTGGTCATTCCAAGGGAGGTGATAGGGAGCAAGGGTGATGAGGTCTTGAAATCCCTACTGAGTCGCGGCCTGGTCATTGAATACCACCAGCGCCGCCAGATCGTGCCTTACCTGGCCAGTCACCAGTACCCTGATTTGGTGATCGCGACCACCGGCAAGCCGGGCTGGCACGAGTCGGGGGCGTTTGTGCTGCCGTCTCGCGTTATTGGTGGCGACAACGTGCGTTTCCAGGACTCTGGCAGGGCGGCCAACATCTTCAGCAGCAAGGGCTCCATCGACGGCTGGCAGGCCGAGATTGCCGCCCGGTGTGTGGGCAACCCCGTGTTGATCCTGTCGGTTTGCTGTGCCCTCGCAGGCCCTTTGCTCGCCAAGGTGGGGGTGAATGGAGGCGGTGTGCACCTGGTGGGTGATTCATCGAGTGGTAAATCGCTTGCTCAGCTCCTCGCGGCGTCCGTGTGGGGCAATCCTGGAGCTTTCGCAGCGTCCTGGGACGTATCGAAAGGCGGCGTTGAGATCGAGGCCGCATCGCGCAATGACACCATTCTGATCCTGGACGAAATCAAGCGGGCTGACCCCAAGCGGGTTCAGGAAATGGCATATGCCATCGCCAACGGTATGGGCAAAGGCACCATGACCAGGGAGCGGGAGGGACGTGCCAAGCTGACCTGGCGCGTCCTGGCGTTGTCCAGCGGGGAGCGCTCATTGTCGGATCACGCGGCCATCGGTGGCAGCAATGCTCACGCCGGTGCCGAGCTGCGCATGGTGGACGTCAATGCGGGCACCCGCACACATCGGGCCTTCGATGACGTACATGGGCTGACGGGGCAGGAATTTCACCGGGTCGTAAGCGATGCCGTCACCCAGCACTACGGCCATGTAGGCCCCGTGTTTGTTGAGTCGCTGATCCAGCATCCCGAAGACCTGCACAGCGCATTCCGGCAAGTACGGGAAGCCTTTGCCACCGAGAGTTCACAGGCAGGCCGGGTAGCGGATCGCTTCGCAATCATGGCGCTGGCTGGTGAATCGGCAATTCGCCGCAAACTGCTGAACTGGCCGAAAGGAACGGCTATCAACGGTTGCCGACAGCTGTTTAACGAATGGATATCAACAATGGGTGATGGCAGTGCAGAAGACCGTCAAATCTTGCGAGGCATTGCCAACTTCATTGACTCGCATGGTGACAGTCGATTTTCCGATTATCGTCACTCTGGATCAACCAGCGTACACAACCGTGCCGGTTACTACGAAGTTGAGTTTGAGAAGCGCCTTTACATGTTCAACAATCCAGGACTAGCAGAGGCCGCAGCCGGTTTTAATTTAAAGAGGATTATCCGTGCACTTCAGAATGCGGACGCGCTCGCCAAGGTGGATTATGAGGCTGGCCAGAAACGTACTAACAAAAGCTACTCAATGCCAGGTGGAGGTAAAAAACGTTTTTATGTAATTGACCCGGAAAAGCTGGATCAGGAAGGCGCTGGTCAATGAGTAGATTGACACGCCAGGTTGGTGCCCTCAGTGGTCGTCAAGATCCGCTTCCCTTGGGTCGCTAGATAGATGGGGCGCGCAGCTGTCAAGCGTCTTGAGGCTTGGCAGCTTTCGGGGAGCGATGTTTTTGAAGGGAATGCAGGGAATGAGGGAATGAGCCAGTAAGTACGGGGCTTGCAGGGTTCCCTTAATAGACTATGGAATAGGGAATAGGGAACACAACTCTGTTTAATAAGGGGATTGCCTGCCTTCTCATTCCCTTGAAAAAAAAGCAGGGAAGAAAATAAACCTCTGAAAGGCCCGGTTTAGAGCGGTTTTCCCCTTAAACCCCTGAATCCCTGTACATCCCGAAATCAGACGCGGTAAACAGGGGGTGGTGGTGGTTTTTGTTGACAGAAATCCTGACTGTTGATCTATACCCCCTTTGCTCGCCAAGTGGTGGGGGTTCAGGCAAGGCGCCGACCGTGACCACCCCACCCCCTTGGCGAGCCGCTTTTGAACTGTTGCCGACCGGCATCACAAGATGTCTGCTCCATACTTATCATCGCCACCCGGTTTTATACCGCCCGCCCGATTAATTAGATCGAGAGTTGTCCAGGGGCCAGAGCGACCACGAAATATCCTAACCCCCTGGTCTATTAAGCACCGCTCAACATCTGAACGCCGTTGATAGCCTGTAATCTGCTGAAGGTCTTGGAAGGTCAGCACACCTGGTGCGGCTCTGCTCATGTCAATAAATCCAACTGCTGTAAAACCTGTATTTGCTGTTCCTCGGTGAGCTGCAAAATTCGATCAAGCATTGTGTTTTCTACTGGTTTTAACTTTGAAGGCTTCAGCGTATGAGAAAAGCTGAACTCTGATACAAAGCTGTGCCCGCAGAGAGGCTCAAGACATATGCAGTAGAGTTTTGCATAGGTTGGTGATTCCTCTTCAACTCTGGATATACGTGCCTTTTTTCCACAAGACCCACAATAAACCCGCATTGGTTACGCCTCAAAAGGACGGATAGTTGTCTGGTTGTGTTAATATTAACATGCGGGTGCGGCATGTTGCGCATGTTTGCGGCGGTTGCACTCTTTAGATAACCACCTTCGCTTAGTGAGGCTCTTAATGCCCCGATCACTTGTAACTTCCTGGAAGCGTGTCGCCACCAGTGGGCCGACTGCTGACGGGCGAGAAATCAAAGCGCAGGACTTACGTGACTGTGCAGAAACCTATACACCATCGAAATACACCGCCGTTATTTGGGTGGATCACCAGCGCGGCAATGGTGCGCATGGCACGGTTTATTCAGTGCGCTTAATTGATAATGATCCTGAGCTTGCAAAGGGCCAGTTAGCATTAGAAGTGCAGATAAAGCCAAATGCTCGCTTGCTCCAGTTGAATAGCAACGGGGAGAAGTTGTTTTCTAGCGTCGAGATAACGCCAAACTTTGCCGGGTCTGGTCGGGCCTATATGACTGGCCTCGCCGTCACTGATGAGCCCGCGAGTCTCGGAACTCAGGAACTCTATTTTTCCAGGCGAGCCAATACAGCCACCTATCGCACCAAAGCTATGCCGATGCGTCCTGCGCCCATGAGCAAGGCGTTGGCTACCAGCTTGAAGCGCGTTACGCAGGAGGTGAACGAGCAGGTGAGAGCCTTCAAAGAGCGTAAGTACAAGGCCAAACCCACCAAGCGACTACTCTAACCACAGTCGTACCTGGGTGATTTCATTATCAATTAGACCATTTAGGAAAATCATATGAGTACCCAAGCCTTTGATATTCAGAGCTTGACACCTGAGTTGCAGCATCGCTTAACTTGCTTTGAGGCTGATAAAGCTGTGTATGTCGATCTGCAAAATAAACTTGTTGAGGTGGCGCAAGAAAACCAGCGACTGCTACACAAGGCGACTGAGTTTGAAGGGCAAGCGAGTCGTACTGATGCGTCCTGGAAAAGGCTCGCAGGAACGGGAGAGATCGACCAAGCCAAAGTCAATGAAGAAATCGAGCGCGCCGAAAAGCTTAGGAAAGAAGCCCAAGCCATGCGTGCCACTGTTGAAGCGAGGGCCAGTCTTGAGAATAATTTGATTCTGCGATTGGCTGATGCGCGAAAGAAGCTGGTTACTGAGCCCCGCGTACTCAATAAAGCCTATTGGCAAGCCCAGCTTGAAAAGATGCTTGCCCGCGACGGCTTGCGCGAAGAGTTAATGCAGATTTTCACGTTGTCCAAGGCTCTATGTATCCACGATTTGGAATTGCACGACGGTGTGTTGCGTGCGTGTAACGGTTCGCGCCAGAGAAAAGAAAAGACGAATGAACTTGTCTGGAGGGCGTTCGGGAACGAGTTCGAGAAGCTCTTTGACGGTGCTGAGAAGGATGCACCGCCGCCAGCCTTGGCTACTGTTCCAAACGCACTCTCAAAAGAGGTGGCGGTGAACTCGCCCGCTGCGTTGCACAAGCTCAAAACCCTGAACGGCAAATCCTGAGCCTACCCCCCACCTGGCGAGCAAAGCTGCTAACACGATAGCTGCCGGGGTCGTGTGATCGGCCTCGGTGGTTTGCGGATTTTTCGCAGCGTCCTTTGAGCGAGCGAGGCTCATTGCTCTGCGTCCCCGCACCAAGCTCTGACGTGCAGTTGAGTGCAATCGCTCAAACCCTACTATCAAGCCTGGAACCCTTGCCGCCGCTGGCCTACGGGCGATTCACCAGCACCCGCTGGATCAGAAAAGGCAGCGCCAAAATTGAGCGGTGCATTCTGAAAAAATCCGGGCTCACCCCTATTGCCATTGGGTGTGATGTCGCAGTGTGCTGCCAGGGGCGGGCAGTTTTACGCGCAATGGCTTTGCATTCCTTTGCAAAACTTTGCACTCAGTGCAATGGCCGATCAGCTGCCAGAGCCCGCAGCGGGCCTGGGCCGGGCATTCAGTTGCACTACCCACGACCTTTGCACTTTTTTGCGACGGAAAGCGCGTCGGCGGGAGGGGGATAAGTGATTTTCTGCCCCGATTTTTTTTCGCGGCGGATTTTTCAGATAGAGCTGATGTGGGCGGGAAATCAGCAGTTGGGCGGTGCCCCTGGACGGCCTGTCACTTTCCTACAGGCGAAAAAAAACCGCCTTAGTAGGGGCGGTTTTTTCCGCAAGCTCAGTTAGTGGCTGGCTTGCTGACCTCACAGGGCGCTTCAACGTTTTCTGAGTTTACGCCCGATAGCTGTTGCCTGCAAACCGGGCGGATCAGCTGCAAACAGGTGGGCTTGGCTGTTGCTGATACGGTACCATGGTCGCGCTCGTGTCCTGTGAGGACCGGATGACATCCATTGGGGGGGTGACCCTTTTCCCCCTCAACGCGGCCTAGTAACCCGCGCCGGATCTGATTGAGGGGCCATCAACCGGCCTCCTCACAGGGCGCTTCAACGAGCAGGCCCGAAGGCGTATGTGTTCCGGAAAAAACGCTGGAGGCAGGCCATTCAGAGGCCTTTAGGTATGAAGAAATTCTTTCGTACTCTGAGTGGTTTGATGAGCCTGTACCGGTGCTATCGCCTGTATGAATTCATCCGCGACAACTGGGATGAACTGTAACTAATAGTTCGCCCGGGGGAGCCCGTCCTAGCTTAGGCTCGGACGGGTTTTTTATGGGCCGGTGGTCGTGCTGCCCCCCGGATTCTCCGCAAGGTGCTAGCGAAGCTCAGGGTATTTCTCATTGCTCAGCTTGTGCTCTAGCTGCGCGATCCGCCGCTTGAGGGCAACCCTTTCAGCAGTAAGCACCGCCACCTTGTTCTCTGTTTCACTGAGCTGCGTCACTAGGCCTTCAATGCTCCTGGTGCGGCGATCCACTTCCTGCACTCTGCTGCGCAACTGCTGCTCCTGTTGTTCAACCGCTTGCTGCCGATCAGACACTTGATCAGCTGCTTTTTTCACTGCCCTGGAGCGCGATAGCGCTGCCCGTTTTGAGCGTGCATGGCGAGCTGCACCTTGGGCATTGGCGCTGGCCACGGCTTCGGCTCGCCGCCAAGCTTCAGTCTTCACACCGATAGCCGCTGCCGCATAGTCGCGGGGCTTCAGCATCGGCGCTTCGCCCGCAGCGGCCATGGTCGAGTAGAACGCCGATACCGCCTCATGTTTTGCCTTGGAGCCCTCCACACCGCGCTCCAGGCCACGCCGCGCACCAACCTTTGCATGGAAGTCGGTTTGCATCGCCTTCAGCTTCTGAGGGCCACCGAGGAAGTCACGGCACGATAGCCGCTTGTCTGCCGTAATCGGCACAACGTAAACGACCAGGTGCGGCGTTGACTCATCCAGGTGGATGGTCGCGCTTAGGACATGCGCAGCCCCGTGGCGCTTCCTGAGCCACTTTAGTGCGTCGGCAAAGTAGCCGTCGCCCGTGTCGCCCAAATGCCCCCCGTGACGCTTGAACGCTTCAGGGGACGCTGTGACCAGGTATTCAATCGCTAGCACAGCATCCTTGCGTCTTTTGGTCGGCAGCGTGCGCACCAAGGCGGCGAGTAGCTGGTCTTTACCTTTGGCGCCTACCGTTCGGTTTCGTCCAGTGAGTGATGGGTCGGCATTGGGGGTGGGCTGCATCCTGAATGTATGCATCGCCGACCTCGCCACTGCTCCCATGGATTTGAGTTTCTTTGCCCTGATGATTGCGTATGCCATAGCGCTTCTCCGTCGCTTTTAACTGTCTTATCAGTCAGTTAAGCGCTTGGAGCAGCACCCAATGCAACCCCCAGTTTGAAAAAACTGGAGGCCGCAATGTGTAACCCACTACACATCGCTGCGCGATGGTGGGCCTGCTGCGCAGGGGTGGAACGACGCCTCGGCTGCTATCGCGCCGGTCGTGGACGGGGAGCGCGACGCTACGTGAAATCTGAGCTGATACCAGGCCTTGGCCCCTGTACTTTGCACCAGGGAGCGCGTGGGTTACGCGGGGGTGTGGACGAAACGGGGACGAAACGGGGAAAATTTATGGCCAAAAACACAAATGGCCTACGCTTATTAGGCGTAAGCCATTGATTTTGTTGGTGGGCCCACACGGACTCGAACCGTGGACCAAAGGATTATGAGTCCCCTGCTCTAACCAACTGAGCTATAGGCCCTCAGTGGTCGCGGATTATAACGAGGGTTTCCAGGCTGTGCCATCCGAAAGATCTGAAACTGCTATACGAAGAAAGGTCGCGGCAAACTCTTCGGGTGGTAATGGCAAGCTGACGATGTAGCCTTGGATCTGTTCGCAGCCCTCGGCCGCGAGGAAGCGTTGTTGGGCAAGGTTCTCTACGCCCTCGGCAATGATGGTCAGTTGCATGCTGCGGCCCAGGGCGATAATGGCGCGGGCAATCGCTGCGTCATGCGGGTCGTCCGGTAGGCCGCGGATGAATGACTGATCGATCTTGAGGATGTCCAGCGGCAGGCGCTTGAGGTAACTGAGCGATGAGTAGCCGGTGCCGAAGTCGTCGATAGCCAACTGTACGCCCAGGCGTTTGAGTTGGTGCAGAATCGCCAGGGCCTCTTCGGCCTGGCTCATGATGAAGTTCTCAGTGATCTCCAACTGCAGGTCGCCCGCGCTGAGGTGGTAGGTATTGAGCAACTGTTCAATACGTTTGACCAGGCTGGGCTGACGTAACTGGGCCCCCGCCAGGTTGATCGACAGTGGGCCGAAGGCGAGGTAGGTCTCTTTCCATTGCTGCATTTGTCGGCAGGCATGTTCCAGCACCCAGTCGCCCAGTTGCAGAATCATGCCGTTCTCTTCTGCCAACGCAATGAAGTGTTCGGGCGGAACATCACCAAAGGTGGGGTTGCTCCAGCGAATCAGGGCTTCGGCACCAATCAGGCTTTGGGTTTTCAGGCTGAACTTAGGCTGGTAGTACAGGCTCAGTTCGTCGCGCTCAATGGCTCTGCGCAGTTCATGCTCCAAGGCAACGCGCGCACTGGCCTGTGCGGTCAGGTCGCGTGTGTAGGATTCGACGCGGTTGCGGCCCTTGGCTTTGGAACGGTACATCGCGGCGTCGGCGTTTCGGATAAGTGATGCAACGTCGCTGCCGTCCTGTGGATAAAGGCTGGTACCGATGCTGGCGCTGGTAAAAAACTCATGTTCGCCCGCCTGGAAGGGTGCACTGAAGCAATTCAGTAGCTTGGCGGCGATGTGTTCGGCGTCGCTGGGTTGGTGCAGGCCGGGAAGCAGGATGATGAACTCGTCACCGCCCAGGCGGGCGACGGTGTCGATATCCCGCACTTGCTCCTTCAGGCGATGGGCGATGCCTTTGAGTAGCAGGTCGCCGACCGGGTGACCA
This sequence comes from Pseudomonas sp. FFUP_PS_473, assembly GCF_002858665.1. Classification (NCBI taxonomy): domain Bacteria; kingdom Pseudomonadati; phylum Pseudomonadota; class Gammaproteobacteria; order Pseudomonadales; family Pseudomonadaceae; genus Pseudomonas; species Pseudomonas sp. FFUP_PS_473. Next base: position 53,560 of record NZ_PJQQ01000007.1, on the reverse strand, counting down.
AGGCTGTCGTTGATGTGCTTGAAGCGGTCCAGGTCGAGAAACAGCACCGCGCCTTGAGCCTTGGAGGTTTGTGTGCAACTCAGGGCAGCCTGTAGCCGGCTTTCAAACAGGGTACGGTTGGGCAGGCCGGTCAGTGGATCATGGTGCGCCTGATAGTCGAGCTTGGCCTGGGCATGTTTGATGCTGGAGATGTCGGCGAACACTGCCACGAAGTGGGTGATTTCCCGGCCGCTATTACGTACGGCACTGATGGTCAGCCAGCCTGGGTACACTTCGCCGTTCTTGCGGCGGTTCTGAATTTCGCCTTGCCAGTGGCCTTCGGCGGTCAGTTGGTGCCACATGGCCGCGTAGAAGGCGCTGTCGTGCTGGCCAGACGCGAGCAGGCGCGGTGTCTGGCCCAGCGCCTCGAATTCGCTGTAGCCGGTGATCTCGCTGAAAGCCCGGTTGACCGCACTGATACGCTGCTCGGTATCGGTGATCAGCACGCCCTCGGCCGTATTCTCGAAGACAGTGGCAGCCAGTTGCAGTTTTTCCTGCATCAGGTGGCGCTCGGTAATATCGCGCGCGATGGTCAGCATGCACTCTTCGCCGGCGATGGGCAGTGGCCGCGCTGAGAGCTCACACAGGCGAATCTGCCCGTCGCTGCGGCGAATATGGCAGGTGTAGTCGCGCACGAAGCCGTCCCTTTCCAGCAGTTCCAGCAGGCGTTTGCGTTCATTGAGGTCAACCCAGATGCCCAGGTCAATCGATGTGCGGTCCAGCGTCACGCTCAGGTCATAGCCTGTCAGGCGGCAGAACCCTTCGTTGACTTCAATCAACCTGCCGTCTCGCTGGCGCGACAGAAGAAGCCCGTCGGGTGAGGCATGGAAAGCCTTGGCGAACTTCTCTTCGGATGTTTGCAACTGATCCTGGGCTTCCTTGAGTTGGCTGATGTCGCGTACGGCCACCACCAGGGCAGGCGTGCTATCCAGCTGGAAGGCCTCGACCGAGGTCAGCCCGGTAAACACCTGGCCATTGCGACGTTTGAACAGCATCTCAAGGTTGCGCACCTTTCCGGCCTGCAGGCGCCGCAGTAATTTGGGGCCTATGCCTTCGATGCCCCAGATGTTCAACTCGGTGGCGGTCTTGCCGATGACGTGTGCCGGGCTCAGGCCAAGCTGCTCCTCGAAGGCTTCGTTGACTTCAAGCAGGCAGCCGTCGCTGAGGCGGGCGATAACCAGGATGTCTGGGCACTGCTGGAACACTGAGGCGAACTTTTGCTCAGAAAGGCGCAGGGCCAGTTCGGTATTCTTGGCTTCACTGATGTCTATCATCAAGCCGCGCATGACCGGCTTGTGCCCGTGTTCGATCAGGCTGACGATGTCGCGCACCCACAGGCTACGCCCGTCGGCAGTGATCACCCGGTAGTCGAGGCTGTGATCGCGTCCTGCAGCGGTTTCGCTGTCACAGTAGGCCTGTGCCCAAAGCGCGTCGTCGGGGTGCAGAATGCTGTTCCAGAAGCCGGGCTTGAGCCAGTCGCTGAGTGGATAGCCCAGCAGGTTTTCTGCATGGGGCGAGACGTAGCTGTAGGTGAAATCTTCGGTGTCGGCTTCCCAGGCGATGGCCGAAAGGCTCTCGATCAAGCCGCGGTAGTGGTATTCGCTGCTACGCAACTCCTGTTCAAGGGCGATGCGTCTGGAAATCTCGGAGCTGAGTCGGCGGTTGCTCCAGATGACCACCGCCAGGATGGTGAGCAGCACCAGGATCCCTGGCAAGCCATACATCAGCAGGTCGTACCAGCCTGTGCGGCGATCCAACACCTTGCCGACCCAGCGCTCCTGGATATTGCTGATCTCGCCAGGGCTCATGTCGGCCAGGACTTTGTCGAGGATTGCGACGAGTATTTTATCCTCGCGGGGCACGGCCATTGCCAACTGGTAGCGATAGGGGGTTTCCCCGCTGACATACAAGCCTTCCAGCTTCTGCTGGCGTAGGCTCCAGATACTAGATGCCAGGTCGCCGACCACCGCATCGACCTGGTCTGTCGCCAGGGCTTGCAAGGTCGAGCTGACGTTGGGCAGGGCGACCAGATTGAGGTCGGGGTGATGGGTGCGTAACAGTTCGTGGGGGGCGTAGTTCTCAACCACGGCGACTTTCAGGCCATAGAGGTCTTTCAGGTCGTGGGGTTGCGCGCCGCCCTGATGGGCAAGAATGACAATCGGAAAATCCAGGTAGGGGCGCGTAAAGGACAGGTAGCTTTGTCGTTCAGGCGTCGACATGATGCCTGGCAACAGATCCAGTTTGCCGTTTCGAGCCTCCTCCAGTACTGCAGTCCAACTGATCGGTTCGATCGGTTTGAATGCGACCCCCAGGCGATCCTCGAGCAAGGTGATGTAGTCGGCGGCCAGTCCCTGGTAGCGACCCTCCTGGTCCCGGTATTCAAAGGGTGGCCAGGAAGCATCGACGCCTAGGCGCAGTTGCGGGTGCGCACTGAGCCAGGCTTGTTCTTCGTCTGTCAGGGTCAAGGCGCCGGCCGTTGCACTCCAGAGAAGCTGGAGCAGCAACAGGATGGCCGGCAATCTGAGCATAGCGGCCTCGTCACACAGGTAGTCTGATTCGAGTGTAGACGGCGCTTTTGCCTAGGGGATAGTGGCGAAAGTCTTAAATGCAGATGCCATGAAAAGAAAAACCCCGGCGCAAGGGCCGGGGTTTGTCATCACTCGTCGAGGAAGGAGCGCAGATGCTCGCTTCGCGTCGGGTGGCGCAGCTTACGCAGTGCCTTGGCTTCAATCTGACGGATCCGCTCACGGGTCACGTCGAACTGCTTGCCGACCTCTTCGAGGGTGTGGTCGGTGTTCATGTCGATACCGAAACGCATGCGCAGCACTTTGGCTTCGCGTGCAGTCAGGCCGGAGAGCACGTCACGGGTTGCTTCCTTGAGGCTTTCGACAGTGGCCACATCAATTGGCGACTGCATGGTCGAGTCCTCGATGAAGTCGCCCAGATGCGAGTCTTCGTCGTCACCGATCGGGGTTTCCATGGAGATCGGCTCTTTGGCGATCTTCAATACCTTGCGGATCTTGTCCTCAGGCATTTCCATGCGCTCACCCAATTCCTCCGGCGTCGGCTCGCGCCCCATTTCCTGCAGCATCTGCCGGGAAATACGGTTGAGCTTGTTGATCGTTTCGATCATGTGTACCGGGATACGGATGGTGCGAGCCTGGTCGGCGATGGAACGGGTAATCGCCTGACGGATCCACCAGGTGGCGTAGGTCGAGAACTTGTAGCCGCGACGGTATTCGAACTTGTCCACCGCCTTCATCAAGCCGATGTTGCCTTCCTGGATCAGATCGAGGAACTGCAGGCCACGGTTGGTGTACTTCTTGGCAATGGAGATCACCAGACGCAGGTTGGCCTCGACCATTTCCTTTTTCGCGCGGCGGGCCTTGGCCTCACCGATCGACATGCGACGGTTGATGTCCTTGATTTCGGCAATCGTCAGACCGGTTTCTGCTTCCAGGTCTACCAGCTTCTGCTGGCAACGCACGATGTCGGCGTCCAGGCGGCCCAATGCTTCAGCCCACTTGGTGCTGCGCTTGGCAAGATCGCCGCTCCAGGTCAGGTCGACTTCGTTGCTTGGGAACATGCGCAGGAAGTCGGCACGTGGCATACGTGCATCACGTACGCACAGCTGCATGATTGCGCGTTCCTGGGCCCGCAGGCGTTCCAGGGCGCTACGTACACGCTCGACCAGTACTTCAAACTGTTTTGGAACCAGTTTGATCGGCATGAACAGCTCGGCCAGTTGCAGCAGTTCGGCGATGCCTTGCTTGCTGTTGCGACCGTGCTTTTTCAGCACCTTGACCGTTGCTTCGAGCTGCTCGGCCACTGCGCCGAAACGCTGGCGAGCCACTTCCGGATCCGGACCGCTTTCGGTCTCTTCCTCGTCGTCGGAGGCTTCGGCAGCCTCTTCCTCGTCGTCATCAGCGACCGCAGCCGGAGCGGCTTTGGTGTCGACCGGTGGCGGCATTTCGGCCGGCGCGGCGATGCCGTCATCCGGGTCGATGTAGCCACTGAGCACGTCGGACAGACGGCCGCCTTCGGCGGTTACACGGTCGTATTCGCTGAGGATGTAGTCGACAGTACCCGGGAAGTGGGCAATCGCACCCATGACTTCACGGATGCCTTCCTCGATGCGCTTGGCGATTTCGATTTCGCCTTCACGGGTCAGCAGCTCAACCGTACCCATTTCGCGCATGTACATGCGCACTGGGTCGGTAGTGCGACCAATGTCGGTTTCCACAGCTGCCAACGCGGCGGCCGCTTCCTCGGCGGCGGCTTCGTCGGTATCGGCTTCGGCCAACAAAAGGGCATCCGCATCCGGAGCACTCTCGAATACGTTGATCCCCATGTCGTTGATCATGCGGATGATGTCTTCCACCTGCTCCGGATCTGAAATATCCTCTGGCAGGTGGTCGTTGACCTCCGCGTAAGTCAGGTAGCCCTGCTCACGACCGCGGGTGATCAACTCTTTGATGCGAGACTGCTGTTGCGCTTTTCCGGACATAACACCCTATCCACTGAAGGTCTTGGCGGGCAAAAAAACAAGCCGAGGATTATACCCGAGCATGGACCTCACGCGCCAGTTGAGGTCGGGTTTTGTGCGGGAACATTACGGCTTAACAGGTCGCGCAGCTGATTTTTTTCCTCTGCGCTCAGTTCACTTTGACGTGCTTTCCTGAGCAAATGTTCCAGGCTGCGCTCGCGTTGGCGAGCGGACAAGCTAGTTATAGTGTCGAAAAACTGTTGTTCAAGGTTGTCGGCATCGATCAACCATTCCTTTTCTGCCAGCGCTCGCAGCAAGCGGCCTTGTTCAGTGCCGTGCCAGCGTGCGATCAGCTGTAATGAGCGTAGCTCAGGATTTTTCTGCAAGGCCTCAAGCAGCGCCACCAGTAGCTGAGCGTAATGGTGCTCTTCGGCAGCGAAGTGGCTGGCGTCCTCGACTTTTTTGGCCAGTCGCGGGTGGTGCAGCAGTGTACGCAGGGCGCTCAGCGTGGGTGGCTCGACGGCGGTCGGTACCCGTGGTGGCGCCTCTTGATTGCGGCCATTGCGCTCCCATGGCTTGCCTTTCTTGTCCCATGGCTTGCCGTCCCACTTCTTTTTCTGGCCACCCTTGTTCGGTGTCCACTGCTGCTGTGGCGGCGTGTATTCGGGCTGATGAAAATCATTGTAATCGGGTGTGTAGTCGGGCATCGCACCGTAGTCGATGCCCGGGTCGTAGCTGGGCGGCGCTTCGGTGGGCGCACTGTGCGACAGCTGCTCGACCTGCTCGCTATTGAGGCCGGTAATTTCCTTCAGCCGATTACGCATCAGGGCGCGCAGGTTTGCACCGGGCACTTTGTCGATCAGCGGTACGGCGAGGGTGGCCATGTGGGCCTTGCCTTCGAGCGAGCGCGGGTCGGCCTCTTCGGTCAGTCGTTGAAAAAAGTAATCGGCAAGCGGTTGAGCGTGCTGGTTGATCCGTGCGCGGAAGGCGTCTGTGCCTTCGGCGCGAATCAGGGTGTCAGGGTCTTCACCTTCGGGCAGGAACAGGAAGCGTGCCTTGCGACCATCCTGCAGGCTCGGCAGTGCAGCTTCCAGTGCGCGCCAGGCGGCATTGCGGCCAGCCTGGTCGCCGTCGAAGCAGAACAGCACGCTGGGCACCACGCGGAACAGGCGCTTGAGGTGTTCTTCGCTGGTGGCTGTGCCCAGGGTGGCTACGGCATTGCGCAGGCCTTGCTGGGCCAGGGCGATGACGTCCATGTAGCCTTCTACGACGATAATTTCATCGAGATTGCGGTTGAACTTGCGCGCTTCGTAGAGCCCGTACAGCTCCTGGCCTTTGTGGAATACAGGCGTCTCCGGGGAGTTCAGGTACTTGGGCTTGTCGTCCCCCAGCACGCGGCCACCAAAGGCGATGACGCGGCCCCGGCTATCGCGGATCGGGAACATGACGCGATCGCGGAAGCGGTCATAGCGTTTGCCGGTTTCGGCGTTCTCGATCAACAGCCCGGCGTCGATCATGGCTTTTTGCTGCAGTGTATCGCTGCTGAGGTGCTTGAACAGGTTGTCCCAGCCGGGCGGGGCGAAGCCCAGGCCGAAGTCACGGGCAATTTCACCGGACAGGCCACGCCCTTTGAGGTATTCGACTGCTGATTTGCGCGTCGGGTGGCTTTTCAGGGCCTGGCGGTAGTACTCCGCGGCGGCTTCCAGCAGTGGATAGAGCGGTGAATCGGTCGGTTGCCGGGGCTTGTGCCCGCGCTGGCCTTCTTCGCGTGGCACTTCCATGCCGGCCGCTTTGGCCAGTTCCTCGACAGCCTGGGGAAAGTCCAGGTTGTCGTGGTCCATGATGAAGCCCAGGGCGTTGCCACCAGCGCCGCAGCCAAAGCAGTAGTAGAACTGCTTGTCGGGGCTGACGCTGAAAGAAGGGGTCTTCTCTTTATGGAACGGGCAGCAGGCGGTGAGGTTCTTGCCGGCTTTTTTCAGTTGGACGCGTGAACTCACCACATCGACGATATCGGTGCGGTTGAGGAGGTCGTCAATGAAACTTTGGGGTATCAGCCCGGCCATGGCACTCTCATCATCAGGCGATAGACCAGTGTAATCGCTAATGCTGCGGGAACGGCTGCGCATTCGAGCGTGGTCGAATGTTCATAACACAAGTGTGGAAGAGTGTGCTCGCCTGCAGCCCGTGAGGACTCGTCAGTGTTGACGTGCACAGCTGGCGTGATGCCAGTTCTGACGATTGGAAGGCCTGCTTCAACCGACGAGCGGTTTCTGCAGCTCAGGTGTTTAGGCCTGAGTAAAACATCATCTGCCGACAACCCGGCGTTTAGACCGGGTTAGGCAGAAGCGTGGTCGAACGTCTGTATTAGTACAGACGAACGGCGCGGCGCTGCTCGCGCTGGACTTTCTTGGCGTGACGCTTAACTGCAGCAGCAGCCTTGCGCTTACGCTCGGAAGTCGGCTTCTCGTAAAATTCGCGGCTACGAACTTCAGCCAGTACACCGGCTTTTTCGCAGGAGCGCTTGAAACGACGCAGAGCTACGTCGAAGGGTTCATTCTCTTTAACTTTGACGGCTGGCATCCAGAGCTACCTTCATTTAGTACCGGGGCAACGTACTCGTGGCAAAAATGTGCGCTGGAGAACGTCGGTTTTTAAGGGTTGCGGATGTTAACCCTTAGACGCTCGGAATGCAAAGCCTCTGATCGAAAACCGCTGGTCGGCATCGGGTACGGGGACTATCATGCGCGCCTTCGAATTCAGCCTATACAAGGCATAGACCCATGCTAGTACTGGGATTGGAAACATCCTGCGACGAAACCGGCGTCGCATTATACGACAGTGAACGCGGTTTGTTGGCCGACGCGCTGTTCAGTCAAATCGACCTTCACCGTGTCTACGGCGGGGTGGTGCCCGAGCTTGCCTCGCGTGATCACGTCAAGCGCATGCTGCCGTTGATCCGGCAGGTGCTGGCCGAGGCCGACTGTGTCGCGACCGAGATCGATGCCATCGCGTATACGGCAGGCCCCGGGCTTGTCGGTGCGTTGCTGGTGGGTGCCTCCTGCGCCCAGGCCCTGGCGTTTGCCTGGGGCATCCCGGCGTTGGGCGTACACCATATGGAAGGCCATCTGTTGGCGCCGATGCTGGAGGCCCAGCCACCGGAGTTCCCGTTCGTCGCCTTGCTGGTTTCGGGTGGCCACACCCAACTGGTCCGGGTGGATGGTATCGGTCGCTACGAACTGTTGGGCGAGAGCCTGGATGACGCAGCAGGTGAGGCGTTCGACAAGACCGCCAAGCTGATCGGCCTGAACTATCCGGGCGGGCCGGAGATTGCCCGCCTTGCCGCTCAGGGTGTACCGGGGCGCTTTGTCTTCCCACGGCCTATGACCGATCGTCCGGGCCTGGATTTCAGCTTCAGCGGCCTGAAAACCTTTGCCCTCAACACCTGGCAGCAATGCCAGCGCGCTGGGGACGACGGTGAGCAAACCCGTTGCGACATCTCGCTGGCCTTCCAGCAGGCAGTGGTGGAGACTTTGACCATCAAGTGCCGGCGTGCCTTGAAGCAAACCGGCCTCAAGCGGCTGGTGATTGCCGGTGGGGTGAGCGCGAACAAGGCCTTGCGTGCGTCGTTGGAAGACATGCTGGCCGGGCTCAAAGGCAATGTGTATTACGCGCGCCCAGCATTCTGTACCGATAACGGGGCGATGATTGCCTATGCCGGCTGCCAGCGTTTGGCCGCCGGGCAGCACGAAAGCCTGGCAATTACAGTGCAGGCGCGTTGGCCGATGGAGCAGTTGCCAGCGCTTTGAAGCTGAAAGCCATTCATGTTTCAGGTTCAGAAGTGTCGTTCGCGCCCGGCGAAAAGGTCGCGTAGATTGCCGCGATGGCGCCAGACGATCAGTATCGTCAGTACGCTTATCGGCAGCAGTGCCTCAGGTTCGCGCCAGGCCAGCAAGGGCAGGGTGAGCGGTGTGGCGATCAACGCGGCCAGCGAGCTGGTACGGGTCAGGCGGAAGGTAAGCAGCCAGGCACTGATGGCCAGTAGAGCGGCCGGCGGGTAGAGGCCAAGGAGCATGCCGGCAGCAGTGGCAACGCCCTTGCCGCCACGAAAGCGAAAGTACACCGGGAACAGGTGGCCGATGACGGCGTACAGGCCGATCCAGGCTTGTTGTTGCAAGCCAAAGCCCAGCGCTTGCGCGATCAGTACGGGCAGCAGGCCTTTGCAGAGATCGCCGAGCAGGGTCAGGATGGCGAGTTTTTTCCCCGCCAGGCGCAGCATGTTGGTCGCGCCGGCGTTGCCTGAACCGCTCATGCGCGGGTCGGGGCAGCCGTTCAGGCGGCTGAGTAGGATGGCAAAGGACAGCGAGCCGAGCAGGTAGGCGAGCAATGCCAGTAACCAAAACATGCTAACTATTCCGGGCGAGGACGCCCTGATTCTAACGGCGCAAGGCGCCCTTGTCGTGCAGCGGAGAAAAGTGCTTGGACAGAGTGTTCATCGAAGGGCTGGAAGTCGATACCGTCATCGGTGCTTACGATTGGGAGCGCGGTATTCGCCAGTGCTTGCGGCTGGACCTGCGATTCGCCTGGGACAATCGCCCGGCAGCCGCAGGTGATGACCTGACGCTGGCCCTCGATTACGCCAGTGTGTCGGCGCGCATCCAGGCTTTTGCCGAGCAGGCGCAGTTCCAACTGGTGGAAACCTTTGCCGAGCGCTTGGCCAAGGTGCTGATGGACGAATTTCAGATTCCCTGGTTGCACCTCAAGCTGACCAAGCCCGGCGCCGTCCCGGAAGCCAGCGGGGTGGGTGTGGAGATTGAGCGCGGATGTCTCTGACCACGGTTTACCTTGGGCTTGGTAGCAATACCGAGCGAGAACGGCATTTGACCGCAGGGCTTGATGCGCTGGCATCGTTCCTTGTGGACATGCACTGTTCAGCGGTGTTCGAGAGCCAGGCGGTGGGCATCAAGAGTGGCCCGTTCTTCAATCTGGTGGTGGTGGCGAAGACCGATCTGCCGCTGACGGAGCTGGATCGTCGCTTGAAGTTCATTGAGGCTGAAAACGGTCGTTATGCGCCTGAGCGCAAAGGCCTGCCGCTGGATATCGATGTACTGCTGTACGGCGATCTGGTCGGTAATTTCGATGGTCTGGTGCTGCCGCGTGCCGAAATTCTGAAAAATGCCTTCGTGCTCTGGCCATTGTCGCTGATTGCCCCTGAACTGGTTCATGTGGAAGTCGGTAAGACCATGGCTCAGTTGTGGGCCGACTCGCATATCGAACAGGTGTTGGCGCCTGTACCGTTCGAGTGGCGCGGTCAGCAACTGACGCGTCAGGACAGCCTCGGCGGCGATGCAGGCGCCGCCAAGGCTGATGAGGCGTGCTAGTGTGCGGCCGCGTCCTTGTAGGCCTTCAGCGCCTTCAGCCGCTCTGATTTAAGCGCATCACCCAAGGCTTGCCCCGTCAGGCCTTGCTGCACCAATGGCTGGACTGCGACCGCGCGTGCTGCCGCAGCCGCACCACGCAGGTAGTCCGCTTGTGGGTAGGCCCGCTGTTCCAGCCCAAGGCGCCCACGGGCGTCCATTTCGCAGGCCGCGATGAACGCCTCAAAACGCTCTGGGCGGCGATACACATCGAAGCTCTGCAACAGCTCCAGCAGGGTCGACGCCTTGAGCTCCAGGGCCCGGTGGCTGTGGGTGTGGTACTCGCCGACCAGTATTGCCAGTTCCTGGCAGTCTCGCGGTACCTTGAAACGCTGGTTGACCGCTTTGATCAAGGGCCGCCCGCGATGCTCGTGGGCAATGTGCTGTGGCCATTGCGCTTCAGGGGTCAGGCCTTTGCCCAGGTCGTGCAGCAGGCAAGCCCAGCGCACGCTGAGGGGCTGTTGATGCACGGCCGCCTGTTCCAGCACGGCGAGGGTGTGCAGGCCGGTGTCGATTTCCGGGTGGTGTGCAGCCGGCTGCGGTACACCGAACAACGCATCGACCTCGGGCAGCAACTCCTTCAGCGCACCACACGCCCGGAGCACCTCAATGAAGACCTGTGGCTGGTCTTCCATAAGTGCGCGGGAGATTTCCTTCCAGCTGCGTTCTGCCGTAAGGGCCTGGAGTTCCCCGGAGGCGCTGAGTTGGCGCATCAGTTCAAGGGTTTCCGGAGCCACCGTGAAGCCCAGGTAGGCATACCGCGCGGCGAAGCGGGCTACACGTAATACGCGCAGGGGATCTTCGGCGAACGCCGGGGAAACATGGCGTAAGATGCGTGCTTCTAGATCGCGGATGCCGTTGTAGGGGTCAAACACCTGGCCGTGTTCGTCTTCGGCGATGGCATTGATGGTCAGGTCGCGCCGGATGAGGTCTTCTTCAAGGGTGACCTCGGGGCTTGCGTGAAAGGTGAACCCGCCATAGCCACGCCCGCTCTTGCGCTCCGTGCGTGCCAGCGCATATTCCTCGCCGCTGCGTGGATGCAGGAAAACCGGAAAGTCGGCACCGACCGGGCGATAGCCCAAGGCTTGCATCTGCTCGACTGTCGCGCCCACTACCACCCAGTCGATATCTGTTACGGGCCTGTTGAGCAGGCGGTCACGTACCGCGCCGCCGACCTTGTAGATGTGCATTAAAAAACCTCCGTTGATGCCACAGGATACCCTGTCCGGCAGCAACGGAGGCTGGCTTCGCTACAGGTGTACGACGGCCAGGTCGAGGCGACCGTAATCGCCGTCCGAGTGTTCGCCTTTGGGCGGCACATGGTGGGTTTTGACGATCTGGTCGCCCTGCAGGGTTTCCAGGTGGATATCGAAGCCCCAGAGACGGTGCAGGTGCTTGAGTACTTCTTCGGTGGAGTCCCCCAGAGGTTTTCGGTCGTGCTGCTGATGGCGCAGGGTCAGCGAGCGGTCGCCTCGCCGGTCAATGCTCCAGATCTGCACGTTGGGCTCGCGGTTGCCCAGGTTGTATTGGGCGGCCAGGGTTTCACGAATGGTCCGGTAGCCGGCTTCGTCGTGGATCGCAGGCACCAGCAGGTCGTCGCGTTGGTCATCGTCGAGGATGCTGAACAGCTTGAGGTCGCGGATGACCTTGGGCGACAGGTACTGCAGGATGAAGCTCTCGTCCTTGAAGCTGCTCATGGCGAACTTGATGGTCGAGAGCCAGTCGCCACCCGCGATGTCGGGGAACCAGCGACGGTCTTCTTCCGTGGGGTTTTCACACATGCGGCGAATATCGCGGTACATGGCAAAGCCCAGGGCATAAGGGTTGATGCCGCTGTAGTAGGGGCTGTCGAAACCTGGCTGGAACACCACGCTGGTGTGCGACTGGAGGAACTCCATCATGAAGCCGTCGGTCACCAGCCCTTCGTCGTACAGGTCGTTCATCAGGGTGTAGTGCCAGAAGGTTGCCCAGCCTTCGTTCATCACCTGGGTTTGCCGTTGTGGGTAGAAGTACTGGGCGATCTTGCGCACGATGCGCACCACTTCACGCTGCCAGGGCTCAAGCAGCGGTGCATGCTTCTCGATGAAATACAGGATGTTCTCCTGTGGCTCGGCGGGGAAGCGTGCGTTGTCTCTGTCGCTGTTCTTGTCGCTGTTCTTGGGTATGGTGCGCCACAGGTCGTTGATCTGTTTCTGCAGGTGTTCTTCACGGTCCTTTTGCCGACGCCGTTCTTCTTCGGCAGAGATCGGGTAGGGGCGTTTGTAACGGTCTACACCGTAGTTCATCAGGGCATGGCAGGAATCGAGCAGGTCCTCCACGGCATCAATGCCATGCCGCTCTTCGCACTGGGTGATGTACTGCTTGGCGAACACCAGGTAGTCGATGATCGAGCTGGCGTCAGTCCAGGTGCGGAACAGGTAGTTGCCCTTGAAAAAGCTGTTGTGGCCATAGCAGGCATGGGCCACCACCAGCGCCTGCATGCAGATGGTGTTTTCTTCCATCAAGTAGGCGATGCACGGGTCGGAGTTGATGACGATCTCGTACGCCAGGCCCATCTGGCCGCGGCTGTAGGACTTCTCGGTGCTGAGAAAGTGTTTGCCATACGACCAGTGGTGGTAGCCCAGCGGCATGCCGACCGAGGCATAGGCGTCCATCATCTGCTCGGCGGTGATCACCTCGATCTGGTTGGGGTAAGTGTCCAGGGCATAGCGCTCTGCCAGGCGGCCGATCTCACGGTCATAGGCCTGGATGAGTTCGAACGTCCATTCGGAGCCCGTGGAAATGGGTTGGCGCTTCTGTTCTCTGGCGGTCATGTCACTAACCTGCGCTGGAAGAGTTCACGGAAGACCGGATAGATATCACCGGCCGATACCAGTTGTTGCTGGGCGAATGTGTCGGGGAAGGACTCGCCGATGCGCTCATACTCGAACCACAGGGCCTGGTGCTCGCGTGGGGTAATCTCGACGTACGTGTAGTACTGCACGAAGGGCATGATCTGCTTGCTGAGGATCTCGCGGCAGATCGGCGAGTCATCATTCCAGTTGTCGCCGTCCGAGGCCTGGGCGGCGTAGATGTTCCACTCGTTGGCCGGATAACGTTCGGCCATGATCTCCTGCATCATTTTCAGGGCGCTGGAAACGATGGTGCCGCCCGTCTCCCGTGAATAGAAAAACTCTTCCTCGTCCACTTCGCGGGCACTGGTGTGGTGGCGGATGAACACGACTTCGATCTTGTCGTAGTTACGCTTGAGGAACAGGTACAGGAGGATGAAAAAGCGTTTGGCGATGTCCTTGGTTGCCTGGGTCATGGACCCGGAAACGTCCATCAGGCAGAACATCACGGCTTTTGAGCTTGGGTTGGGCTGTTTGACCAGCAAGTTGTACTTGAGGTCGAAGGTATCAAGGAAGGGGACGCGATGAATGCGCGCACTCAACCGCTCTATTTCCGCTTCTATGGCTTGAATGTCGCCGAAATTGTCAGGTTCTTCCTGTTTCAGTCGGGCAAGTTCTTCCTGAGCCTCGCGCAGTTTGGCGCGGCTGCTGCCAGACAGGGCAATACGCCGTGCATGGGCAGAACGCAATGTGCGAATGATGTTGATGCGTGACGGGTTGCCTTCGTTGCTGATACCGGCGCGTACTGTTTTGAAGGTGTCGGTACCGGCCAGGTGACGCTTGACCAGGTTGGGCAATTCGAGGTCCTCGAACATGAATTCGAGAAACTCTTCCTGGGTGATCTGGAAGACGAACTCGTCCATGCCTTCGCCGGAGTTACCGGCCTTGCCGCGTCCGCTGCCGCCACCGCCGCCTTGAGGGCGGGCGATATGTTCGCCAGCGGTAAACTCCTTGTTGCCGGGGTGGACGACGGTCTGCTTGCCGCCGCGGCCATGGTGCAGCACCGGCTCGTCAATATCGCGCCCGGGAATACTGATCTGCTCGCCGTGCTCCATATCGGTAATGGAGCGGCGGCTTACGGCCTCCTCGACGGCTTTCTTGATGTGGTCGCGGTAGCGCCGCAAGAAGCGCTGGCGGTTAACCGTGCTCTTGTTCTTGCCGTTCAGACGTCGGTCGATCACATAGCTCATGACTGCTCCTTATGAAGCCGTCTTGGAAAACCTTTGGCGGGTCAATCGGCCAGAACATCCGAAACGGACTGCTCGGGTGCGCACTGAGTGTGGCTGAACCACGCCGCCAGCTTTCCGACAACTTCCCTCAAGCCTGTGTAGCAGATATTGCTGACACAGGCTCTGGGCTAACGACAACCGGTGCTCCGGTTGCGGGTTATTGTGACTTTCTGACCCGCAGGTACCACTCGGAGAGCAGCCGGACTTGCTTGTCGGTGTAACCGCGTTCCACCATCCGTGTGACGAAGTCGTTGTGCTTTTGTTGATCCTCTTTGCTGGCTTTGGCGTTGAAGCTGATGACAGGCAGCAGGTCCTCGGTGTTGGAGAACATTTTCTTCTCGATGACCACACGCAGCTTCTCGTAGCTGAGCCAGGTCGGGTTCTTGCCGTTGTTGTTGGCCCGGGCGCGCAGCACGAAGTTCACGATCTCGTTGCGGAAATCCTTCGGATTGCTGATACCGGCCGGTTTTTCGATCTTCTCCAGCTCCTCGTTGAGGGCAATGCGGTTGAGGATCTCGCCGGTTTCCGGATCGCGGTACTCCTGGTCCTGAATCCAGAAGTCGGCGTAGAGCACGTAGCGGTCGAAGATGTTTTGACCGTACTCGCTGTAGGACTCCAGGTAAGCGGTCTGGATTTCCTTGCCGATGAACTCGATGTAGCGGGGCGCCAGGTACTCTTTCAGGTAGCGCAGGTAACGCTCGCGCACTTCAGCCGGGAACTGTTCCTGTTCGATCTGCTGCTCCAGCACATACAGCAGGTGTACCGGGTTGGCGGCGATTTCGTGTGGGTCGAAGTTGAAGACCTTGGACAAGATCTTGAAGGCAAAACGGGTTGAAAGGCCGTTCATGCCTTCATCGACCCCGGCCGCGTCGCGGTATTCCTGGATCGACTTGGCCTTTGGATCGGTGTCCTTGAGGTTTTCGCCGTCATAGACGCGCATCTTCGAGTAGATGTTGGAGTTCTCTGGCTCCTTGAGGCGCGACAATACGGTGAACTGGGCAAGCATCTTCAGGGTGTCGGGCGCGCAATGGGCCTTGGCCAGGGAGCTGTTGAACAGCAGTTTGTCGTAGATCTTGATCTCATCGCTGACGCGCAGGCAGTACGGCACCTTGACGATGTAGATCCGGTCGATGAACGCCTCGTTGTTCTTGTTGTTGCGGAAGCTGTGCCATTCCGATTCGTTGGAGTGGGCCAACAGGATCCCGGAGTAGGGGATCGCGCCCAGGCCTTCGGTACTGTTGTAGTTACCTTCCTGGGTTGCGGTAAGCAACGGGTGCAGGACCTTGATCGGCGCCTTGAACATCTCGACGAATTCCATCAGGCCCTGGTTGGCCCGGCACAATGCCCCCGAGTAGCTGTAGGCGTCAGCGTCGTTCTGTGGGTACTCCTCCAGCTTGCGGATATCGACTTTACCGACCAGTGCAGAGATGTCCTGGTTGTTCTCATCGCCTGGCTCGGTCTTGGCTACCGCGATCTGGTTGAGGATCGAGGGGTAGAGTTTGACCACCTTGAACTTGCTGATGTCGCCGCCGAACTCGGACAGGCGTTTGGTGGCCCATGGCGACATGATGGTATTCAGGTAGCGCCGTGGAATGCCGTACTCTTCCTCAAGGATGCTGCCGTCTTCCGCGGCATTGAACAGCCCCAGCGGGGACTCGAAAACGGGTGAGCCCTTGATGGCGTAGAAGGGCACTTTCTCCATCAACTGCTTCAGCTTTTCTGCCAGTGACGATTTACCGCCGCCGACCGGGCCGAGCAGGTAGAGAATCTGCTTCTTCTCTTCCAGGCCCTGAGCGGCGTGGCGGAAGTAGGAGACGATCTGGTCGATGCATTCTTCCATGCCGTGGAAGTCTTCAAAGGCCGGGTAGCGCCGTATGACCTTGTTGGAGAAAATCCGCGACAGCCTCGAGTTGTGCGAAGTGTCGATCAGCTCTGGTTCGCCAATAGCCATCAGCAGGCGTTCGGCCGCCGAAGCATAGGCACTGCGATCTTTCTTGCAGAGCTCTAGATACTCTTGCAGCGAAAGCTCTTCCTGACGGGTGGACTCGAAACGTTGTTGGAAGTGGCTAAAAATACTCATGACGTCACCTCGCTCGATACGTGGAGCCGACGCCGGATCAGTCAGCTGATGCTGGCAAACAACCGGATGCCCGATTGCTTCATACCCCCCAGAACACCTGTAAAATCGCTACCGATGACCCGCACGCCGGTGTACCGGCTCTCCCCTTTTTGGATGGCCTGAGCCTAAGAATAGTTCGGAATCGGGGAGGTCAAGGGTGGTTGCGTGATAAGTTCGCCACGACCGTTCGTCAGATCTGGCGCCAGCCCACAGGGGACGTGGGCTGGAGGACCGTGAAAAAAATTATTCGGCGTCGCCTTGAGCGGTTTGCTCGGGGTAGACGCTACGCCACAGTTCGAAACCGCCATCAAGGCTGTAGACGTCGGAAAAGCCCTGGCTGACCAGATAGGCCGCTGCGCTTTGGCTGGAGTTACCGTGGTAGCAAACCACCACCAGCGGGGCATCAAGGTCGGCATTGCGGATGAAGTCGGCAACCGACTGGTTATCCAGGTGGTGAGCGCCTGTGATGTGGCTGGCGGCGTAGGTCTGTGGATCGCGAATGTCGACCACGACCGCACCTTGCTCACGCAGCGCTTGGGCTTGCTCGGGAGGGATGCGTTTGAATTCGCTCATGGGGGTTCCTTCAGGAGTGATCAGCCATCTGAGAGGCTGCAGGCATTGAGGGTTGTGGGCGCAGGCTGCCTTCGCTGCTGCATTCGCACTCGAAGCGCTCACCGGTGTCGACGTTCATCAGGGTCATGGACCCGCCCCAGACACAGCCGGTGTCCAGTGCGTACAGGCCGGGTACGTCACACCGGCCTTCAAGCGCAGCCCAATGACCGAAGATGATCTTCAGGCCGTGGGTGCGTCGCTCCTTGTGACTGAACCAGGGCGCATAGCCAGGCGGGGCGGTATCGACCCCTTCCTTGCCCTTGAGGTCGAGCTTGCCGTCGCTGGTGCAGAAGCGCATGCGGGTGAAGTAGTTGGTGATAACCCGCAAGCGTGCCACCCCGTGGAGGCTCTTGTCCCACTTGTTCGGTTCATTGCCGTACATGCCGTCCAGATAGGGCTTCAGGCGTGTGTCATCACGCAGCACTTCCTCGACTTCCGCGGCCAGGCGCCGAGCCTTGTTCAGGCTCCACTGCGGCGGGATGCCGGCATGCACCAGGGCGATTTCGCGTTGCTCGTCGTAGTGCAGCAGCTTTTGCTGGCGTAGCCAGTCGAGCAGGTCTTTTGCGTCTGGGGCTTCGATGATCTCGCGCAGGGTGTCACTCTTTTTCAGGCGCTCGATATTGTGCCCGGCCGCCAGCAGGTGCAGGTCATGGTTGCCCAGTACGCACACCAGTGAGTCACGCATGCCATAGAGGAAGCGCAGTGTTTCCAGCGATTCCGGGCCGCGGTTGACCAGGTCACCGACCAGCCACAGCGTATCGACGGCAGGGTTGAACGCTACGCGCTTCAGCAGGCATTTGAGGGGTTGCAGGCAGCCTTGCAGGTCGCCGACGGCATAAACTGCCATCAGTGCAGAGCCCCAGGCACTGCAAGCCTGAATGGAGCGATGATCGCATCGAAGCGTTTTCCGTCTTCGGCAAACATCTGGTAGGTGCCTTGCATGGTGCCAACACGCGTGCTGATGACCGCACCGCTGCTGTAGGTATGGCTGGCTCCGGGCTCGATCAGCGGTTGCTGGCCAACCACGCCAGCACCGCGTACTTCTTCGACTTCGCCATCGCCGTTGGTGATCAGCCAATGCCGGGACATCAGCTTGGCGGGCAACTGGCCGTTGTTCTGCACCGTGATGGTGTAGGCGAAGGCATAACGGTCGTTGTCGGGTTGGGACTGCTCGGGAAGGAATCGGGTGACGACGCTGACGTCGATCTGGTAGCGAGGATCAGACATGCAAAGGGCCTTAAGCAAACGCGAATGCTGCAATTGCTTCAGTCTAGGCCAAAGGCGGGGCGGCCGGCCAGCCGTGAATGCACGGTTGACCGGCGGGAGGCTTATTCGGCGCCGCTCTGCTCGGCCAGTTTGTCGGCCAGGCGGACAAAGGCGGCGAGATCGAGTTGCTCCGGACGCAGGCTGCCATCGACATTGGCCGCCTCGATCGCCTCGCTGCTGAGCAGCGCCTTGAGGGTGTTGCGCAAGGTCTTGCGGCGCTGGTTGAAGGCTTCACGAACAATGCGCTCAAGCAGCCGGTGGTCTTTGGCTGGGTGCGGCAGGGTTTCGTGAGGCACCAGGCGGACGATGGCTGAATCAACCTTGGGAGGCGGGTTGAAGGCGCCAGGCCCGACGTTGAACAGGTGCTCGACCTTGCAATGGTACTGAACCATGATCGACAGACGTCCCCAGTCGCCGCCACCAGGCCCTGCGGCCAGGCGCTCGACCACTTCCTTCTGCAGCATGAAGTGCATGTCACGGATCAGCCCGGCGTTATCCAGCAGGTGGAAAATCAGCGGGGTGGAGATGTTGTACGGCAGGTTGCCGACGACACGCAGGCTGTGTGGGGCGGCCCCCAGGCTGGTGAAGTCGAACTTCAGGGCGTCGCCCTGGTGCAGGCGAAAGTTGTCACGGCCCGCGAACTGGTGGTTGAGGATCGGGATCAGGTCCTTGTCCAGTTCCACCACGTCCAGCTCTGCGCCACTGCCCAGCAGGCCTGCGGTCAGTGCACCCTGGCCGGGGCCGATTTCCAGCATGCGCTCGCCTGGGCGAGCGTGAATGGCACGCAGGATACGGTCGATAACGCCTGCGTCATGCAGGAAGTTCTGGCCGAAGCGCTTGCGCGCCCGGTGTTGGTATTGCTCACTCATAAACGGGTCTCGGCCATCTGATAGGCGGTTTCCAGGGCGACCTGCAGGCTGCCGGTGTCGATCTTGCCGGTTCCGGCAAGGTCCAGGGCGGTGCCATGATCAACCGAAGTGCGGATGATCGGCAGGCCCAGGGTCACGTTCACTGCAGCGCCAAACCCTTTGTACTTGAGTACGGGCAGGCCTTGGTCGTGGTACATCGCCAGCACTGCATCGCAGTGCTCCAGATATTTGGGGGTAAACAGGGTATCGGCGGGCAGTGGGCCGCGCAGGTCCATGCCTTCGCTGCGCAGGCGCGCCAATGTCGGTTCGATAATGTCGATTTCTTCGCGGCCCAGATGGCCGCCTTCACCGGCATGCGGGTTGAGGCCGCAGACCAGGATGCGCGGGTTGGCGATGCCAAACTTGTTCACCAGGTCGGCATGCAGGATACGCGTGACGCGCTCCAGCCGCTCCTCGGTGATGGCGTCGGCCACGTCGCGCAAGGGCAGGTGAGTGGTCACCAGCGCAACACGCAGGCCGCGTGTCGCCAGCATCATTACCACCTGCTGGGTGTGGGTGAGGTCAGCAAGAAACTCGGTGTGGCCGGAGAAGGCGATACCGCTCTCGTTGATCACGCCTTTGTGCACCGGCGCGGTGATCATGCCCGCGAAATGGCCATCCAGGCAGCCTTGGCCCGCACGGGTGAGGGTTTCCAGCACGAAGGCGGCGTTGGCTTTATTCAGTTGCCCAGGCACCACAGCGGTTTGCAGCGGTGTATCCCAGACATACAGGCTGCCTGCGTCGGCAGGTGTATCCGGGAAGGCATCGGCAGACACGGGCAGCAGTGTGACGGCCACGCCCAACTGCGCGGCCCGCTCGGCGAGCAGGTCACGGTTGGTAATGGCGATCAGAGGGTAAGGCTGGGCGTGTGCAGCGAGCAGCAGGCACAGGTCTGGACCTATGCCGGCCGGCTCGCCGGGTGTCAGGGCGAAACGTTGGCGTTTCACTGGGCGGCCTGGGCCGCGCCGGGGAGCTTGATTTCAACGTAGGCTTCGTCACGAATCTGACGCAGCCAGGTCTGCAGCTCCTCGTCGTACTTGCGGTTGCGCAGTACGGTCAACGCTTGTTGTTCGCGGGCTTGAGTCGTGCTGTCGGTGGCGCGGCGACCCAGCACTTCAAGTACGTGCCAGCCGTATTGGGTCTTGAAGGGCTTGGACACTACACCTTGCTGGCTGCTTGCCATGACTTCGCGGAACTCCGGCACCAGCGCGTTCGGGTCGATCCAGTTCAGGTCGCCACCATTGAGCGCCGAGCCTGGGTCTTCCGAGAAGCTCTTGGCCAGTTCAGCGAAGTCTTCCCCGGCCTTGATCCGGTCGTAGAGCTTTTCCACCAACTGCTTGGTTGCGGCTTCGCTGCGGATCTCGCTTGGCTTGATCAGGATGTGACGAACATGGACTTCGTCACGAACCTGGGTTTGGCCACCACGCTTGTCCAGCAGCTTGAGGATGATGAAGCCCCCTGGCGTACGCACTGGCTCGGTAACATCACCGACCGACAGGGAACTCAGCAGGCGGTCGAACGGTGGCGGCAGTTGAGCGGCTTTGCGCCAGCCCATCTCACCACCTTCCAGTGCCGTTTCGCTGGCGGAGCGGGCGATAGCCAGTTGGCCGAAGTCGGCACCCTGCTTGAGCTGCTGGTACACCTCGCCGGCTTGCTTGGCAGCAGCCTGGATTGCAGCCGAGTTGGCGCTTTCCGGGGTCGGGATCAGGATGTTCGCCAGGCGGAACTCTTCAGAAAGCTGCATCTTGCCCAGGTCCGAGGCGAGGAAGTTCTTCACTTCCTGCTCCGACACTTGAATGCGCTCGGCTACACGGCGTTGACGCACACGGCTGATGATCATCTCGCGGCGAACCTGCTCGCGGGCGTCCTCATAGGAGAGGCCGTCGCGGGCCAGGGCTGCGCGGAACTGATCGATGCTCATGCCATTGCGCTGGGCAATGGTGCCAATGGCCTGGTTCAGCTCTTCATCGGTGATGCGGATGCCGGAACGGTCACCGATCTGCAATTGCAGGTTCTCGACGATCAGGCGTTCCAGTACCTGCGGCTCCAGGGCGCTGGCTGGCGGAACGCCAGAACCGCGCTTGGCGATGGTTTGCTGCACCTCGTGCACACGTTGGTCCAGCTGGCTTTGCATGACCACATCGTTATCGACGATGGCCACCACGCGGTCCAGTTCCTGTACCGCGGCATGCACTGCGGAACTCAGCAATACAGCGCCCAGCATCAGCGGGCGCAGACAATCAATAAGCTTGGTCTTCACGTGTACGATAACCTTGAATGCCTTCGTCGAGGAACGTCTCGACCTTGTTGCCCACTACGCCACCGAGACCTTTGAGTACGATCTGCAGGAAGATGCCGTGGTCGCCTTTTTCGTTGCTTGGTGCGTCCTGGCTGAACTCGTCGTAGTCGATCCAGTAGCGGTTGATCAGACGCAGTTTCCAGCAGCAGTTGTCGTACTCGAAACCACCGAAGGCTTCCAGGGTACGGTTGCGGTTGTAGTCATGCTGCCAGCGAGCGATGGCATTCCACTGCGGAACGACCGGCCAGATGACAGAGAAGTCATGCTGCTGGATCTTGTAGTAGTCCTTGACGTAGTTCGCGTCACCCGGCTGGCCATAGTCGCCACCACCCACTTGCCATTTACCAGTGGTCTGGTCATAGCGGACGGCATCGTTACGGTAGCGATAGCCGAGGTTGACCACTTTGTTGACGTTGTCTTCAGGCTGGTAGTGGAACATCGCACTGCCCGAACGGGTGCTGCGGCTGTCCGGATCCCAGTTGAAGTCGGAGTTCAGGCGCCAGTCGCGGTTGAAGCGGTACTGGTATTCCAGGGCGTAGGGCGAAACGTTCGCTTGGGCATCTTCGCGATCACGCCAGTCAATGCGCGGCAACTGGACTTTGCGGTCCTTGAAGTACAGGGCCTGGCCAATGCTGAAGCGTTGCCGCTCGAAACCGTTCTCTTCAATCCAGCGGTTGGTCACGCCAAGCGACAGTTTGTTCTCGTCGCCGATGCGGTCGGAGCCAGTGAAACGGTTCTCACGGAAGAGTGAGGAGTAGCTGAAGGTGCTTTCGCTGGTGTCAAAGACTGGGATATCAGTCTGGTCTTTGTAAGGCACATACAGGTAGAACAGTCGCGGTTCCAGGGTCTGGCGGTAGTTCTTGCCGAACCATTGGGTATTGCGGTCGAAGTACAGGCCGCTGTCCACGCTGAAGACAGGGACATCACGGTTTTGCGAGCTTTTGAAGGTCTCGCCATCGGCCAGTGTGTCTTTCCCGCGCTGATCCAGGTCCAGGTTGTAGTCGGTGTAGACGTAGGTCAGCGATGGTTTCAGGAAGCCATAACCGGTTTCCAGCGGCAGGCTGATTCGTGGTGCCAGGTTGATTCGGTCACCATTGGCACGTGCCAGGCCCGAAACGCGAGTGTCATACCACGGGTCGGAATTTCCATTTTCATCAATGAAGTTGCCGGTGCGCAGGTCGCGCTCAAAACGTGCAAACTCGGTCTTGTAGGAAAGGTCCAGCCCGCCTGGATGGTACGGCAGCTTCCCGTTGAAGGTGATTTGCGGCAACCGGTCGTACGGCGTGATCCGGGTGATCGTCGCCAGCTCGTAGGCCTGCACGTTCAACCGCGCCGTGTAGTCCTCGGCACGGTAGGTGAGCGCGCCCTGCTGGTTCACGTAGTCGCGGCTTTCAACGCCAATCTGGTCGGTTTCCAGATCCTGGAAGTAGTACGGATCGCTGATGTCGGTGTAGTCGACTTCAGTCATCAGGCGCGAGTCAAGGCCGCCTTTGTGCTGCCAGTTGATCATCCAGCGCTGGTCCTTGTAGTCGGACTGCAGCTTGCGTTCGTCTTCCTTATCGTTCAACCAGGCGCCGCCGAATTGGCCCTCGCTGGACTCGGTCAGGTAGCGGAACTCGCCTTCCATCAACAGGCCGCGCTTGGCCATGTAGCGCGGGTACAACGTGGCATCGTAGTTCGGCGCCAGGTTGAAGTAGTACGGGGTGACCAGCGTGAAGCCGCTGTCGCTGCTGGTGCTGAACGACGGTGGCAGGAAGCCGGATTGGCGACGGTCGTCGATCGGGAAGTAGATGTACGGTGTATAGAACACCGGGAAATCCTTGACCCGCAGGGTGACGTTGGTCGCGGTGCCGAAACCGGTGGCCGGGTTCAGGGTGATGTTGTTGCCCTTGAGCTGCCAGGCGTTGCTGTTCGGCTCACAGGTGGTGTAGGTACCGTCTTTCAGCCGGATGATGGCGTTTTCGGCGCGCTTGGCATACAGGGCGTTACCGCGGATGTGTGACTTGTGCATCACGTATTCGGCGTTGTCGACCTTGGCTTCGCCAGTGTCGAGCTGAATATCGGCGTGATCGCCAACCACCAGCGAGCCGTTGTCGCGAATCTTCACGTTGCCTTTGAGCTCACCACGGTTTTCAGCCTGGTACAGGTTGGCTTCATCGGCCTCGACCTGCATGCTGCCCTGGCGCATCACTACGTCACCGGCGAGCTGAGCGATCTGCTGCTCCTGCTGATAGCGCGAAACCTTGGCACCAATGAAGGTCGGTGCTTCATCTTTCGGGGTGCTGTCGTTCATGCCGGGGCGGGTTGGCTCGACATAGGCGCCACCACAGTACGGGCCGGTCTCGGCCAGTTGTGCAGGGGTCAGCTTGTCACGGGGTACCCAGTCAAGATGGCTGTAATCGGCGCTACGCGATTTCAGTACACGGCCTTTGCTTTCAGTGACGAGCATCGGGCCTTTGCCCGGCTCTTCAGCCGCTTCGGCAGCGGGTGCCGAGGTTTCGTCGGTCGAGCTGACGGCGGCGCCTGGGTGCACAGGACGTGGAGGCAAGTTGGCAGTAGTGGTCTTGGGCTTGCAGTCCCAACCGCCGGCAGCAGACACTTGACAGTCGAACTGTTCTGCGGCGACCACGTACGACGTCGCCAGAGGTTGCATGGCCAGCAAGCCGCCGGTAACCAGCAACGGGAATTTTTTACGAAACGCGGGGGATTTCAATGCCATCTTATTAGTCCGGGCTTCCTGCGTGCCATCTGCCCGCGTGTGGGGCCGCACGCCTCTCGATGGTCTGAAAAAGATGCTGGATAATAAAGCATGACCCGCTTGACGGCTAGGGCCGTCGGAGACCCTTGTAATGCCCGATCACGATGTACGCCTGCAACACTTGAATGTCTGGCTCGATGAACAACTGGCAAATCTGTTCCAGGCCCAGGGCTGGGGCGAGGTGCCGCAAGGCAGCCTGACTGCCGCCAGCAGCGATGCCAGCTTCCGCCGCTACTTTCGCTGGGAAGCCAATGGCCGCAGTTTTATCGTCATGGACGCACCGCCGCCCCAGGAAAACTGCAAGCCCTTCGTGGATATCGATCATTTGCTGGCCAGTGCCGGCATCCATGTACCGAACATTTATGCGCAGGATCTGCAGCGTGGCTTTCTGCTGCTCAGTGATATGGGCAAGCAGACTTACCTGGATGTCATTGATGCCGACAATGCCGACACCTTGTTCAATGATGCGGTTGACGCACTGTTAGCGTTCCAGCGGTTACCCATGACGGCGCCATTGCCCAGCTATGACGTCGCGCTGCTGCGCCGCGAACTGGAGTTGTTCCCTGAGTGGTACGTGGGGCGGGAACTGGGGCTTGCCTTTAGCGAGGCGCAACACGCGGCCTGGCAGCGTGTGAGCGGTCTATTGATCGACAGTGCGCTGGATCAGCCCAAGGTACTGGTGCACCGCGACTATATGCCGCGCAACCTGATGCTCAGTACCCCGAACCCGGGCGTGCTGGATTTTCAGGATGCCGTGTATGGCCCGGTCACCTATGACATCACCTGCCTGTTCAAAGATGCGTTTCTGAGCTGGCCAGAGGCCCGCGTAGCCGGTTGGTTGCGTGATTACTGGCAGCGTGCGCAAGCACGGGGCATCCCTGTGCAAGGCGACTTTGACAGTTTCCACCGTGCCAGTGACCTGATGGGCGTGCAGCGCCACCTGAAGGTGATCGGCATTTTCGCGCGGATCTGCCACCGCGATGGCAAACCACGCTACCTGGGTGATGTGCCGCGTTTCTTTGCTTATATAGATGCAGTGGTTGCCCGTCGTCCGGAGCTTGCTGAACTCGGTGAGTTGATCACGCAGTTGCAGCAGGCAGCCGGAGTGCGGTCATGAAGGCAATGATCCTGGCTGCGGGAAAAGGCGAGCGCATGCGGCCGCTGACGCTGCATACCCCAAAGCCCTTGGTGCCAGTGGCGGGGGTGCCGTTGATCGAGTATCACCTGAAGGCACTGGCTGCCGCCGGGTTCAAGGATGTCGTGATCAATCACGCCTGGCTTGGCCAGCAGATTGAAGACTACCTGGGTGACGGTGCGCAGTGGGGGCTTAGCATTCAGTACTCGGCGGAAGGTGAACCACTGGAAACCGGCGGGGGTATCTACAAGGCGTTGCCACTACTGGGTGATGCGCCGTTTGCGCTGGTTAACGGCGATATCTGGACCGAGTTTGACTTCGCCCGCTTGCGTCAGCCCTTGGCGGGTTTGGCGCATTTGGTGCTGGTGGATAACCCCGGGCATCACGGCAAGGGTGATTTTCGTTTGGTCGATGGCCGGGTGCTCGACGCCGAGGCGGGGGCTGACACCCTGACCTACAGCGGTATTGCCGTGCTTGATCCGGCACTTTTTGCCGACTGCCAGCCAGGCGCGTTCAAACTGGCGCCGCTGTTGCGCCAGGCGATGACGACGGGGCAGGTGAGCGGCGAGCACTTCGCTGGCCATTGGGTGGATGTGGGCACGCTTGAGCGTCTTGCCGATGTCGAACGCATCATGACTGGCGAGCGCCGCTGAGATGTTGTGGCCGAGCACAGTGATTGGTGCTGGGGCGGGTTTCGCCATTGCCAGCATTCCTGGGGCCTTGCTGGGGGCGTTACTTGGTCAGGCGATGGACCGCCGTCTGCAGTTGCATAGCTGGGCGCACGTGCGTGAGCGCTTGGGTGGTCGCCCCGTGTTGCGTGACGATGAGGTGTTGTTCCTGCTGTTGGGGCGGCTGGCCAAGAGTGACGGCCGAGTGGTGGAGGGGCACATTCAGCAGGCGCGGCAGGAAATGCAGCGCCTGGAAATGAGCGACCCGGCGCGGCGCCGTGCGATTGCAGCGTTCAACCGGGGCAAGAACGGACGGGAGCGGCTCGGGCGCTATCTGCGTCGCCTCAAGCAGCAACCGCATGCTGCCGAAGGGGTTTTGCGTGCGTGTCTGCGGATGGTCTGGGCCGATGGCCGGGCGAGCCCTCATGAACGTGAGTTGATTGTGCAATGGGGGCAGGCGTTGGGCTGGTCAGCCGCCAAGGTGAAGGCCTTGACGCAGGACTATGAACCTCAGAAAACCGCGCTGGGCAGTGCCACCCTGGCGTATCCGGATGCGCTGAAGTTGCTGGGTGTCGAGGTGGGCGCAGCGCCTGAGCAGATCAAGCGTGCTTATCGGCGCTTGTTGAGCCGTCACCACCCCGACAAATTAGTGGGTAGTGGCGCGAGCCCTGAGCGTGTGCGGGAGGCGACCGAGTACACCCGTGATCTGCATCAGGCTTACTCGGTCATCCGCACGCGGCAGGGATTTTAGTTGTCCTGGCTGGGGCTCAACCAGCCACGGACCCGGCGAAACAGGTTTTCCTGTTCGGCGTTGCGGTTACCGGGCATGGCAGTGAGGGCCACCTGGTGGTAGTTGCTGCCTTTTAGCCGTTTGCTGGCTTGTAGTCGCTGCTCGGCCGCCTTTCGGGCTCGTGGCTGGTTGTAGTAGAAATCGGCCGTCGGCAGCTTCAGCCCCGGTGCCAGGGCCGTCAGGTTCTGGTCCGCAGTGGCCGGTGTTTGTGCTTCGACCATAACAAGTTTTTGTACCTGCGCCGGTTGGCGTTCATTCAGGTAGCGAGCAGCCCAGTAGGCCCCCGTGCCATGTCCGAGCAGTACAACGCTACGGGCATTCTGTTGCTGCGCGTAAGCGACGGCCGCATCCAGGCGAGCAAAAATCCGTTCGGCATCGGCGTTGCTTTGAGCTTCCGGCGTTTTTGCCGGTTCGCTGTTATCGGCACTTTCGCCTTCGGCGGCCGTGGCTTGTTCAACGCTGGCATTGGCGTCGGCGGGTGTGTCTTTGGCCGGTGCCTGCTGGCCCTCTGCGCTGGGCTCTGCGGGCTTGGCCGGTGTTTCGGCCCGGGGTTGCGGGCTGTCAGCGAGCAGGTCGGGCAGGCTCAGGCTAAGGCTGTGCCAGCCGGCATCCGGAAATTTGCGCCGTAGTGGGCCAACAGCCTTTGGCCAGTCGGCGGTTTCGCCGGCACCCGCAAGAATGATCAATGCTCCTTCCGGGTCGCCGCTATTGGCGGGCTTCCAGAGGGCCAGAAAGCTGTCGCTGCCGGCTTGCAGGGTTTGTTGTTCTTCTTTTGGGGCTTGGCGCTCAAGTGCCAAGGCATCGTCCTGGCTGCGTTCGTTCAGGGCTTGGCGCTGCACAGGCGTCGGCTGTGCCTCTTTCGCCGGCTCTGGCGTTTCGCCATCTGCGGCGTTTAGGGTACAAGGTAGTATCAAGGACAGGCATAACGCAGGAAGCGTTGTGCGATTCAGTGGGAACATGGATCTATCCAGGCCAGATTATTACCGGCAGCCTAAAGGTATTTGTCCGGGACGGCCATGCTCTGAGGCCGTCCGTTCTATGACGAGATTCAAGATGAAGCGTTTGCGCTGCTTGTGGTTTATCGGCTGTTTTTGTCTGCCCTTTATCGCGTGGGCTGCAGCGGCATCGACAACGCCGCCGCTGCAGCTGGATCCGGCCCAACAGCAGTGGCTGGATGAACATCGCAGCTTGCGTGTGGGTTTGGTACTGCAAGCCCCTTATGCTCAATTCGACCGCAGGCTTCAGCAGCTTTCGGGGGTTAATGTCGAGTTGATGAACTGGCTCGGCAAGCGTTTGGGGCTGGACCTGACATGGCGTAACTATCCTGACCAGTCGGCGCTTGAGCACGCGCTGGTGGGCGGCGAAATCGATATGGCCCCAGGCCTGACCCAAACGCCTGCGGGCTTGCGCTTATGGTTGTTCAGCGACCCGTACATGCGTGTGCCGCAGCTGATTGTCGGCCCGCGTAATGGTGCCGTAGCGGTGGACCTGGAAAAGCTCAGCAGTACGGACCGCGTGGCTGTGCGCATGCCCAGTGCGGTGGCCGATTATTTGCGCAGCACCTATCCCAATTTGAATGTGCAAGGTGTGCCACTGGAGCGCCAGGCTCTACAGCTGTTGCTCACTGAACAGGCACGCTACGCGGTGGTGGATGAAGCCCAGCTCAGCCGTCTGTCTCGCGAGAACGAATTCAGCGAGCTGGCGGTGGTCGGTGATATTGGCTTGCCGCAGTTGCTGCGTATCGGCTCGCGACGTGACTGGCCGCAGTTGGCGGAAATACTTGAGCGGGGGCTGCAGGCGATTCCGCCCAAAGACCTCGAGAAACTGCACAACCGTTGGCTGCAGCCCAAGTACCCGCGCCTGAGCGAGTCGCCGGGTTTCTGGCAAAACCTGAGCCTGCTGCTGCTTGCGTTGTTGCTGAGCGCCATGGCCATTGTGCTCTGGCAGCGGCGTCAACAGCATGCGCTGGAACATAGCCTTCTCGCCGCGCGCGACAATATTGCCCAGCGTTTGGCGCGAGAACAGGCGCTGCGTTTGAGCCAGTTTTCGATTGATCAAAGTACCGTCGGCATTCTGTGGGTCAACTGGGACAGCCATGTACGTTATGCCAACCGCGCGGCCGAAGCGATGCTCGGTTATGCGCCGGGGCAGGTGGTGGAACGCCCATTGATCGACTTCGAGCCCAATCTGCACATGGATCGCTGGTTGACGCTGTGGAAGCGTGCGCGTTCCTGTGACGAAGCGGCGCAACGCTTTGAAACCGAATGCCTGCGCGCTGATGGCCGACTGTTGCCGGTGGATGTTTCGCTGAGCTTCCTGCGTTTTCGTGATGCCGAGTACCTGGTGGTGTTCCTGACCGATGTCACCGAGCGTCGCCGTGCATTGGCGGCGCAACAGGAAAGCGAGGCACGGCTCAAGGGGATTGCAGCCAACGTCCCGGGCCTGGTGTTTCGCCTGGAGCGGGATCCGCCTGTTGGTCTCTTGGAGTTCCCCTACATCAGTGAGGGCAGTGAGGCACTCGTTGGCTATACGCCGGCTGAAATCCAGCGCCCGCATATGGGCTTGCGCAGCCTGGTTCATCCGGATGACCGTGCCCATTATCATCAGGTCCAGGACCGAGCACTTGAGACTGACAGTGACTGGGCCTGGCAGGGGCGAATCGTTACGCGTCAGGGCGACATACGCTGGGCCGACATCAAGGCCACCGCGCGGGCACTGGGCGATGGGCGTGTGGTCTGGGACGGCATCGTGTGGGACATCA
Organism: Pseudomonas sp. FFUP_PS_473; assembly: GCF_002858665.1. NCBI lineage: Bacteria > Pseudomonadati > Pseudomonadota > Gammaproteobacteria > Pseudomonadales > Pseudomonadaceae > Pseudomonas > Pseudomonas sp. FFUP_PS_473. The sequence goes on along the minus strand of NZ_PJQQ01000007.1, from coordinate 24,185 downwards.
CCCAGAGCAAGGTGATCGAACTGGAGTTGGCGCGCTCGCAGGAGCAATTGCGTGAGCTGTCGGCGCACCTGGAAAGCGTCCGGGAGGAAGAGAAGGCCCGCATCGCCCGCGAGGTGCATGACGAACTGGGCCAAATGCTCACCGTACTGAAACTGGAAACATCGATGTGCGAGCTTGCTTATGCCGACCTTGACCCCGGCTTGAATGAACGCTTGGCGAGCATGAAACGCCTGATTGCCCAGCTCTTTCAACTGGTGCGCGATGTAGCGACGGCATTGCGCCCGCCGATCCTCGACGCCGGGATCGCTTCGGCAATCGAATGGCAGGCGCGTCGCTTTGAGGCGCGTACGCAGATTCCTTGCCTGGTGGAGGTGCCTGAAAACGTGCCGCCCTTGAGCGATGCCAAGGCCATAGGGTTGTTCCGTATCTTGCAGGAGGCGTTGACCAATGTGATGCGCCACGCCCAGGCGCATACTGTAGAGATAAGCCTGACCGAAGATGAGCAGCAGCTATGCCTGACCATCAGTGATGACGGTATTGGTTTCGCCATGCACGATAGTCGCCCGAGTTCCTTCGGGCTGGTTGGTATGCGCGAGCGGGTGCTGATGCTGGGCGGCACCATGACACTCGACAGTGAACCGGGCGAGGGCACCAGCCTGAGCGTGCGGATTCCCTTGGATTAACACAGGAGCAGGGCCGTGATACGAGTACTGGTTGCTGAAGACCACACCATTGTGCGCGAAGGCATCAAACAATTGATCGGCCTGGCCAAGGACATGCAGGTGGTGGGCGAGGCCGCCAATGGCGAGCAGCTACTCGATACCTTGCGTCATACCGAGTGCGAAGTGGTGTTACTGGACATCTCGATGCCAGGCGTCAATGGTCTTGAGGCGATCCCGCGTATCCGGGCGCTGAACAACCCGCCGTCGATCCTGGTGCTGTCGATGCATGACGAAGCACAGATGGCTGCACGGGCGCTGAAGATTGGCGCCGCCGGCTATGCAACCAAGGACAGTGACCCTGCCTTGTTGCTGACGGCGATTCGCCGGGTGTCTTCAGGGGGGCGTTACATTGATCCCGATCTGGCAGACCGAATGGTCTTTGAGGTAGGCCTGACGGACGCTCGCCCCCTGCACTCGCTGCTATCCGAACGTGAGTTTTCGGTCTTCGAGCGCCTGGCCCAGGGTGCCAATGTCAACGACATTGCCCAGCAACTGGCCCTGAGCAACAAGACCATCAGCACGCACAAGGCGCGGCTGATGCAGAAGCTCAACGTCAACTCGCTGGCTGAGCTGGTTAAGTACGCCATGGAGCACAAGCTGCTCTGACTGTTCTGAATACGACACCTTGCGTCGGCCCATCGGGCCCTTCCCACGCTGTCCTGCCGGGGGCGGCATTGGTTGGGGGGCTCCAGTAGCGTCGGCGGATATCTAAAAACGCCATCCTTGTAGGGCAATCCCTACAACAACCCTTCCACCCGGCTGATGTCAATCTCTCTCCACCCCCGATTTGCGCTGCCTTTTGCCTTCACTAGGCTTGTGTTACGGCAGTCATCCAACAAAAAGGTACGGGTATGAGTGAGGTGAATTCGAGCGCTGCAACCGGCGAAGTGCTGGTCAGCTTCCGTGGTGTGCAGAAGAGCTACGATGGCGAGTCGCTAATCGTCAAAGACCTCAATCTGGACATTCGCAAAGGCGAGTTTCTCACCTTGTTGGGGCCTTCGGGCTCGGGCAAGACTACCAGCCTGATGATGTTGGCTGGCTTTGAGACCCCGACCGCTGGCGAGATCCAACTGGCGGGTCGCTCGATCAATAATGTACCGCCGCATAAACGCGACATCGGCATGGTGTTCCAGAACTATGCACTGTTCCCGCACATGACCGTTGCCGAGAACCTGGCGTTCCCGCTGACCGTGCGCGGCCTGAGCAAGACCGACATCAGTGAGCGGGTCAAGCGTGTGCTGAACATGGTTCAGCTTGATGCCTTCGCCCAGCGTTATCCGGGCCAGCTCTCCGGTGGTCAGCAGCAGCGTGTGGCCTTGGCCCGGGCGCTGGTGTTCGAGCCACAGCTGGTTCTGATGGACGAACCGCTCGGCGCGCTGGACAAGCAGCTGCGTGAACACATGCAGATGGAAATCAAACACCTGCACCAACGCCTGGGCGTGACCGTGGTGTATGTGACCCACGACCAAGGTGAAGCCTTGACCATGTCGGATCGGGTGGCGGTGTTCCATCAAGGCGAGATTCAGCAGATCGCCGACCCACGTACCCTCTACGAAGAGCCGAAGAACACCTTCGTTGCCAACTTCATCGGTGAGAACAACCGTATCAATGGCCGTTTGCTCAGCCAGAGCGGTGACCGTTGCCAGGTGCAACTGGCGCGTGGCGAGAAGGTTGAGGCGCTGGCGGTCAACGTCGGTCAGCCGGGCGAGCCTGTAACCCTTTCGATTCGCCCTGAGCGCGTGCGCCTCAACGGTCATAGCGAACATTGCGTCAACCGTTTCTCCGGCCGCGTGGCCGAATTCGTCTACCTGGGTGACCACGTAAGGGTGCGCCTGGAAGTCTGCGGCAAGGCCGATTTCTTCGTGAAGCAGCCGATTGCCGAACTCGACCCAGCCCTGGCTGTGGGCGATGTGGTACCGCTGGGCTGGGAGGTCGAGCACGGTCGCGCGCTCGATCCGATCCTGGAAGCCCATTGAGGTTTGCTTCACCAACCCTGCACTGTGGAGAGAATAATAATGCTCAAGCACTTGAAGTTGACCGCCCTTTCTTTGGGCCTGTTCGCAGCAACCCAGGCCATGGCGGCGGCCGATCTGACTGTGATTTCCTTTGGTGGCGCGAATAAGGCAGCCCAGACCAAGGCGTTCTACGAACCTTGGGAAAAGGCTGGCAACGGCAAGATTGTTGCGGGTGAGTACAACGGTGAGATGGCCAAGGTCAAAGCCATGGTCGACACCAAAAGCGTGTCCTGGAACCTGGTCGAAGTCGAATCGCCAGAGCTGGCGCGTGGTTGCGACGAAGGCATGTTCGAGGAGCTCGACCCGGCGCTGTTCGGTGATGAGTCCGACTATGTTCCCGGTGCCATTCAGCCGTGCGGTGTAGGTTTCTTCGTGTGGTCCACGGTGATGGCCTACAACGCCGACAAACTGAAATCTGCGCCAACCAGCTGGGCCGATTTCTGGGATACCAAGAAATTCCCGGGCAAGCGTGGCCTGCGCAAGGGCGCCAAGTACACCTTGGAATTCGCCTTGATGGCCGACGGTGTCGCGCCGAAGGAAGTCTACAAAGTGCTGGCGACCAAGGAAGGCCAGGATCGCGCCTTCAAGAAGCTTGATGAACTCAAGCCAAGCATCCAGTGGTGGGAAGCCGGTGCTCAGCCACCGCAGTACCTGGCCTCGGGTGACGTGGTCATGAGCTCGGCCTACAACGGTCGTATCGCCGCCGTTCAGAAAGAAAGCAACCTGAAGGTGGTGTGGAACGGCGGTATCTACGACTTCGACGCTTGGGCCATTCCAAAGGGTGCCAAAAACCTTGAAGAGGCGAAGAAGTTCATCGCCTATTCGGTCAAGCCAGAGCAGCAGAAGACCTACTCCGAAAACATCGCTTACGGTCCGGCGAATTCGAAAGCTGTCGCCCTGTTGTCTGACAGCATCAAGAAAGACATGCCGACCACCCCGGAAAACATCGCCAATCAGGTGCAAATCGACGTGGCGTTCTGGGCCGACAATAGCGAGCAACTGGAGCAACGCTTCAACGCGTGGGCAGCCAAGTAAGCCGTGCTGATGGCGCGTCACCCTTCCGGTGACGCGCCTTTTGATCAAGTTTTTCGGAGTTCGCTATGGCCATCGCAGTGCCCCTGAACGAAGGCACCGGTCCTTCCCTCAAGCGTCGCCTGGCGCATGCCGAGCGGGTCAACCGCTGGAAGGCGCAGGCATTGATCGCACCTCTGGCAGTGTTTCTGCTGCTGGTGTTTCTGGTGCCTATCGCTGCGCTGTTGTACAAGAGTGTCGGTAACCCTGAGGTGGTCAGCGGCTTGCCGCGTACCGTCGTTGCGGTCAGCGAGTGGGATGGCAAGAGCCTGCCGGCCGAGCCGGTGTACAAGGCATTGGCCGACGATCTCGCCGAATCGCGCAAGAACCAGACCTTGGGCGACCTGTCCAAGCGTTTGAACATGGAGCTGGCTGGCTACCGTAGCCTGTTGGCCAAGACTGCCCGTGCCCTTCCGTTCAAGGCCGAGCCGGCTTCTTATAAAGAAGCGCTGCAGGAGTTGGACGAGCGTTGGGGCGACCCCGCCTACTGGCAGGCGATTCGCCGTAACACCAGTAGTATCACCCCGTTCTACCTGTTGGCTTCCCTGGACCATCGTATCGACGATCTGGGCGAGCTGGCCCCGGCTACCCCTGACCAGGCGATCTACCTGGACATTTTCGCCCGTACCCTGTGGATGGGCTTCGTCATCACTGGCATCTGTCTGCTGTTGGCCTATCCGTTGGCGTATCTGCTTGCCAACCTGCCAACCCGCCAGAGCAACCTGCTGATGATCTTGGTGCTGTTGCCGTTCTGGACCTCGATCCTGGTGCGTGTTGCCGCCTGGATCGTGCTGTTGCAGTCTGGTGGTTTGATCAACAGCGCACTGATGGCGATCGGCATCATCGACAAACCACTGGAGTTGGTGTTCAACCGGACCGGTGTGTACATCTCCATGGTGCATATCCTGCTGCCGTTCATGATCCTGCCGATTTACAGCGTGATGAAGGGCATTTCGCCGACTTACATGCGTGCAGCCATCTCGCTGGGTTGCCATCCTTTCGCCAGCTTCTGGCGGGTGTACTTCCCACAAACCTATGCGGGCGTTGGCGCAGGCTGCCTGTTGGTGTTCATCCTGGCGATCGGTTACTACATCACCCCGGCGTTGCTGGGTAGCCCGAACGACCAGATGGTCAGCTACTTCGTCGCCTTCTACACCAACACCAGTATCAACTGGGGTATGGCCACGGCGCTGGGCGGTTTGCTGTTGCTTGCCACCGTGCTGTTGTACTTGATCTATAGCTGGCTGGTCGGTTCAAGCCGCCGTCGTCTGAGCTGAGGAGCCTTTCCATGTTGAGTCCTTACATGTCGCCTATCGAGCGGGTCTGGTTCTACAGCTTGCGTATCCTCTGCGGGCTGATCCTGCTGTTCCTGGTGTTGCCGGTGCTGGTCATCATTCCACTGTCATTCAACTCGGGCAGTTTTCTGGTCTACCCGCTGCAGGGCTTCTCGCTGCACTGGTATCAGGACTTCTTCGCTTCGGCGGAGTGGATGCGCGCACTGAAGAACAGCATCATCGTTGCGCCAGCGGCCATGGTGCTGGCAATGGTCTTCGGTACGTTGGCCTCGATTGGCCTGACCCGTGGCGACTTCCCTGGTAAATCGCTGGTGATGGCATTGGTGATTTCGCCGATGGTGGTGCCGGTGGTGATCATCGGTGTGGCCAGCTACCTGTTCTTCGCACCGCTGGGCATGGGAAACAGCTTCATTTCGCTGATCCTGGTGCATGCCGTGCTGGGTGTGCCGTTTGTGATCATCACGGTTTCGGCAACCCTGCAGGGCTTCAACCATAACCTGGTGCGTGCAGCGGCCAGCCTGGGTGCATCGCCATTGACAGCGTTCCGCCGTGTGACCCTGCCATTGATTGCACCTGGCGTCATTTCCGGAGCCTTGTTCGCCTTTGCGACCTCGTTCGACGAAGTGGTGGTCACCCTGTTCCTTGCTGGCCCGCAGCAGGCGACCTTGCCACGGCAAATGTTCAGCGGTATCCGTGAGAACCTGAGCCCGACCATTGCGGCGGCCGCGACCTTGCTGATTGCATTCTCGGTGCTCCTGCTGCTGACCCTGGAATGGTTGCGTGGGCGTAGCGAAAAACTGCGCACCCAGCAGCCGGCTTGATGCCTGTGCCCCTCAGGTGCAAAACCTGGGGGGCACGCCTTGGTACCTGTTTGTCGCTGTGATTGATACCGGTCAGCCCTTGGCCGGTCGCTTGAGCTACAATGCGCACCACCGTGATTTCTGCCCTACAGGTGCGCCATGCAGCCCTACGCTATTGCCCCCTCCATTCTCTCTGCCGATTTCGCTCGCCTGGGCGAGGAAGTCGACAATGTGCTGGAGGCCGGAGCCGACATCGTTCACTTCGATGTCATGGATAACCACTACGTCCCCAACCTGACTATCGGCCCGATGGTCTGCAGTGCGCTGCGCAAGTATGGCGTCACCGCGCCGATCGACGTGCACCTGATGGTCAGCCCGGTAGATCGCATCATTGGCGATTTCATTGAAGCCGGTGCGACGTACATCACTTTCCACCCAGAAGCTTCCCAGCACATCGACCGCTCGCTGCAACTGATCCGTGATGGTGGCTGCAAGGCGGGCCTGGTGTTCAACCCGGCAACATCGCTCGATGCCTTGAAGTACGTCATGGACAAGGTCGACATGGTCCTGTTGATGAGCGTTAACCCAGGCTTTGGTGGGCAGAAGTTCATTCCCGGCACCCTCGACAAGCTGCGTGAGGCTCGCGCGCTGATCCAGGCCAGTGGTCGCGATATCCGTCTGGAAATCGATGGCGGCGTCAACGTCAACAACATCCGCGAGATCGCTGCTGCTGGCGCTGACACCTTTGTTGCGGGCTCTGCGATCTTCAATGCGCCGGACTACCGCGAAGTCATCGCCAAAATGCATGCTGAACTGGCTTTGGCACGGCCATGAGTGGTTTCGAGCAGCTGTTCCCGGGCAGCCTTCCCAGGCTGGTAATGTTCGATCTGGATGGCACGCTGATCGACTCCGTACCGGACCTGGCGGTCGCTGTGGACCAGATGCTGCTCGAAATGGGCCGTCGTCCGGTTGGCCTTGAGGCTGTACGCCAATGGGTCGGTAACGGCGCTGCGGTACTGGTACGCCGCGCCTTGGCCGGTGGCCTGGATCACTCCGCCGTCGATGAAGACGAGGCGGAGAAGGGCCTGGAGATTTTCATGCAGGCCTATGCTGAAAACCATGCGCTGTCGGCGGTTTACCCTGGCGTGAAGGATACGCTGCGTTGGTTGCGCAAGCAGGGCGTGGAAATGGCTCTGATCACCAACAAGCCTGAACGCTTTGTTGGCCCGTTACTGGACCAGATGAAAATCGGCCGTTATTTTCGCTGGATCATCGGCGGCGATACCTTGCCGCAGCAGAAGCCAGACCCGGCAGCGCTGATGTTCGTTATGAAAATGGCGAATGTGCCGCCAGAAAACGCGCTGTTTGTCGGTGATTCGCGCAGCGATGTGCTGGCGGCGAAGGCTGCTGGCGTCAAGTGTGTTGCACTCAGCTATGGCTATAACCATGGTCGTCCGATAGCCGAGGAGTCACCCACATTGGTGATTGATGACCTTCGTGCACTCTTGCCTGGTTGCTTAGAAGCAGACACTGAGCTAATGTCGGACGTTCAATCCCCCCCTGATAGAGATTCCATCGTGGTGGTCACCTGCAAACTCTGGATGAAAGTCATCAAGGCACTGGCCCGTTGGCGTTGGCGCGCCTGACTTCTATCTAGCCGGCTTGACCCGGCACGTTTGCTTGCCCGACCCATAGCTCCTTGCCACGAGGCTATCATGACCCGCGAAGAATTCCTGCGCCTGGCCGCAGCCGGCTACAACCGCATTCCGCTTGCCTGCGAAACCCTGGCCGACTTCGATACGCCGCTGTCCATTTACCTGAAGCTGGCCGACCAGCCCAACTCCTACCTGCTCGAATCCGTGCAGGGCGGGGAAAAATGGGGGCGTTATTCCATCATTGGCTTGCCGTGCCGCACGGTGTTGCGTGTGCATGACTATCAGGTTCGCATCAGCCATGACGGTGTAGAAGTCGAGCAGCATGATGTCGACGATCCGTTGGCATTCGTCGAGGCCTTCAAAGATCGCTACAAGGTGCCAACGATCGCTGGTCTGCCGCGTTTCGACGGCGGTCTGGTGGGGTACTTTGGCTATGACTGCGTGCGCTATGTGGAAAAGCGCCTGGGCAAATGCCCGAATCCAGACCCGTTGGGTGTGCCGGATATTTTGCTGATGGTTTCTGATGCCGTCGTGGTGTTCGACAACCTGGCCAGCAAGATCCATGCAATCGTGCTGGTCGACCCGGCGCAGGAAAACGCCTACGAAGACGGTCAGGCGCGCCTCGAGCAATTACTCGAGCAACTGCGTCAGCCGATCACGCCGCGCCGTGGCCTGGATTTCAAGGGGTTGCAGGCTGCCGAGCCCGCATTCCGCTCCAGTTTCACGCAGGACGACTACGAGCGTGCTGTCGATACCATCAAGGAGTACATCCTGGCGGGCGACTGCATGCAGGTTGTGCCGTCGCAGCGTATGTCCATTGATTTCAGTGCCGCGCCTATCGACCTGTACCGTGCGCTGCGCTGCTTCAACCCGACGCCGTACATGTACTTCTTCAACTTTGGCGACTTCCACGTCGTTGGCAGTTCGCCGGAAGTACTGGTGCGCGTCGAGGACAACCTGGTCACCGTACGTCCAATCGCCGGTACTCGTCCACGCGGTGCAACCGAAGAAGCCGACCGTGCCCTGGAAGAAGACCTGCTGTCCGATGACAAGGAAATCGCCGAGCACCTGATGCTGATTGATCTGGGGCGTAACGACACCGGTCGGGTATCCGAAACCGGCTCGGTCAAGGTCACCGAGAAAATGGTGATCGAGCGCTACTCCAATGTGATGCATATTGTCTCTAACGTTACTGGTCAACTGAAGGAAGGTCTTTCGGCTATGGATGCGCTACGCGCGATTCTTCCGGCGGGTACCTTGTCGGGTGCGCCGAAGATCCGTGCGATGGAGATCATCGATGAGCTGGAGCCGGTAAAGCGCGGCGTGTATGGCGGTGCGGTCGGTTACCTCGCCTGGAACGGCAACATGGATACCGCCATCGCGATCCGCACGGCGGTGATCAAGGACGGCGAGTTGCATGTCCAGGCCGGTGGCGGCATCGTCGCCGACTCGGTGCCCGCGCTGGAGTGGGAAGAAACCATCAACAAGCGCCGCGCGATGTTCCGGGCCGTAGCCTTGGCCGAGCAGACGCCACGCCAGTGAAGATGGCGCCTTTTCGGCGCAAGACAGGTATTCAGAGTCAGCAGACTCAAGAGGTTGACCAGATGTTACTGATGATCGACAACTACGACTCCTTCACCTACAACGTCGTGCAGTACCTTGGCGAGTTGGGTGCAGAGGTCAAGGTCATTCGCAATGACGAACTGACCATCGCCCAGATCGAGGCGCTCAAGCCTGAACGCATCGTTGTTTCCCCCGGCCCTTGCACCCCAACTGAAGCGGGTGTGTCGCTGGAGGCAATCAAGTATTTTGCCGGGAAACTGCCCATTCTCGGTGTCTGCCTGGGCCACCAGTCCATCGGCCAGGCCTTTGGCGGGGACGTGGTGCGTGCCCGTCAGGTGATGCACGGCAAAACCAGCCCTGTGTTCCACCGCGACCTCGGCGTATTTGCGGGCCTGAACAATCCGCTCACCGTAACCCGCTACCACTCGCTGGTGGTCAAGCGCGAAACCTTGCCGGAGTGTCTTGAGGTCACCGCCTGGACTGCGCTGGCAGATGGTTCTGTCGATGAAATCATGGGCCTGCGGCACAAGACGCTGAACATCGAAGGGGTGCAGTTCCACCCTGAGTCGATCCTCACTGAACAGGGCCACGAGCTGTTCGCCAACTTCCTCAAGCAGAGCGGCGGCCACCGCTAAGGATCGAACATGGATATCAAGAGCGCGCTGGCCCGTATCGTCAGTCAGTTGGACCTCTCCACCGATGAAATGCGCGACGTCATGCGTCAGATCATGACCGGCCAATGCACCGAAGCGCAGATCGGCGCTTTCATGATGGGGCTGCGCATGAAGAGCGAGAGCATTGACGAAATCGTCGGTGCCGTCTCGGCGATGCGTGAGCTGGCGGATAAAGTTGAACTCAACACCCTTGCCGGTGTTGTCGATGTCGTCGGCACCGGCGGCGACGGCGCGAACATCTTTAATGTCTCTACTGCCTCGTCATTTGTGGTGGCAGCGGCGGGTTGCACGGTTGCCAAGCATGGTAACCGTGCCGTTTCGGGCAAGAGTGGCAGTGCCGACCTGCTTGAGGCCGCCGGTATCTACCTGAACCTGACCCCGGTTCAAGTGGCTCGTTGCATTGACAGCGTTGGTATCGGCTTCATGTTTGCCCAGTCGCACCATGGGGCAATGAAGCACGCTGCCGGCCCTCGCCGTGATCTGGGGTTGCGCACCCTGTTCAACATGATTGGCCCGCTGACGAATCCTGCCGGCGTGAAGCACCAGGTGGTCGGTGTGTTTAGTCAAGCGCTGTGCCGGCCGTTGGCCGAAGTGCTGCAACGCTTGGGCAGCAAACATGTACTGGTGGTGCATTCAAAGGACGGTCTGGACGAGTTCAGCCTGGCCGCGCCGACCTTTGTGGCGGAATTGAAGAACGACCAGATTACCGAGTATTGGGTCGAGCCTGAAGACCTTGGCATGAAAAGCCAGAGTCTGCATGGGCTGTCGGTTGAAAGCCCGGCGGCTTCGCTGGAGCTGATTCGCGATGCCTTGGGCCGACGCAAGACTGAAAACGGTCAGAAGGCTGCAGAAATGATCGTGCTTAATGCGGGCGCAGCACTGTACGCCGCAGACCACGCCTCTTCGCTCAAAGAGGGCGTCGCGTTGGCACATGATGCGCTGCACACCGGTCTTGCCCGCGAAAAACTTGAGGAGCTGGGTGCGTTTACCGCTGTATTCAAGCAGGAGAATGAAGGATGAGTGTGCCGACGGTTCTGGAAAAAATCCTCGCGCGCAAGGTCGAAGAAGTCGCTGAGCGCAGTGCCCGGGTGAGCCTGGCCGAACTTGAGCGTCTGGCGGCCAGCGCCGATGCGCCTCGTGGTTTTGCCAAGGCGCTGATCGAGCAGGCGGCACGCAAGCAGCCAGCGGTTATTGCTGAAATCAAGAAAGCTTCGCCGAGCAAGGGTGTCATTCGCGAGCACTTCGTTCCGGCCGACATCGCGGTCAGTTACCAGAAGGGTGGGGCAACCTGCCTGTCGGTACTGACCGACATCGACTACTTCCAGGGCGCTGATGTGTATTTGCAGCAGGCCCGAGCGGCTTGTGCCTTGCCCGTTATCCGCAAGGATTTCATGATCGATCCTTACCAGATCGTCGAAGCGCGAGCCCTGGGTGCTGACTGCGTACTGCTGATCGTTTCCGCGTTGGACGACGTGAAGATGGCTGAGCTGGCGGCCACTGCCAAAGGTGTCGGCCTCGATGTATTGGTCGAAGTGCATGATGGTGATGAGCTCGATCGGGCATTGAGCGTCCTTGATACCCCGCTGGTTGGTGTCAACAACCGTAACCTGCACACCTTTGAGGTGAGCCTGGAAACGACGCTCGACCTGTTGCCACGCATTCCGCGTGATCGTCTGGCAATTACTGAAAGCGGCATTCTGACCCGTGCCGACGTCGAGCTGATGGAAGTCAATGAGGTGTATTCCTTCCTGGTCGGCGAAGCGTTCATGCGCGCGGACAATCCAGGTTATGAACTGCAGCGTCTGTTCTTTCCTGAGCGTGTGCCACAGAACCAGGTTCCAGGTCTGGACTGATCAACCCCTGAAGCCGGCGATGCCGGCTTTTTTGTATCGACAAGGTTAATGCGATGAACGATCAACCTGTTGCCGTGACCGTTGAAGCTGGCCTGCGTGCCGAGCAGGATTTGCTGGCCGCTGTGTGTCGAGGTGAGCAAGACCATGGTGTGTTGTTCTGGCGCCCGACTGACCGGGCCTTGGTCATGCCTCGGCGCATGAGTCGCCTGGAGGGCTTCGAGGCGGCCTGTGCGGAACTGGCGATTGCCGGCTGGCCGATATTGTTGCGAGAGACTGGCGGCGAGCCTGTACCGCAATCACCAGCGGTCATCAACATTGCCCTGGTCTATGTTGCGCCGCGCAGTGAGGGTGATCATGGGCGGATCGAAAGCGCCTATGAGCGACTTTGCCAACCCTTGTGCGAGGCCCTGCGTGAGTGGGGCGGGGTTGCTTCGGTCGGAGAGATCGAGGGGGCGTTCTGCGATGGTCGTTACAACGTCAACCTTAATGGTCGCAAACTGGTCGGTACGGCTCAGCGCTGGCGTCAGGGGCTCAATGGCAAGCGGCCTGTCGTGCTGGTGCACGGTGCACTGCTGCTGGATAACGAGCGCGAAACGATGGTCGCCGCAGTGAACCGGTTCAATGAGTGTTGCGAGCTGGAGCAACGTTGTCTGGCCGATAGCCACATTGCCCTGCACGAAGTGGTACCCGAGGCCCCACTGTTTACACAGTTGGCGCAGGCCTATGGCGCGGTGCTTGCGGGTATCGCGAAAGACTAGCGGGTACCGTAGACCACCATGGTCTTGCCCTTGACCTGAACCAGGCTGCGTTCTTCAAGATCCTTTAGCACGCGGCCGACCATCTCCCGTGAGCATCCGACGATCCGGCCGATTTCCTGGCGGGTTATCTTGATCTGCATACCGTCCGGGTGGGTCATTGCGTCGGGTTGCTTGCATAGCTCCAGCAGGCAGCGGGCTACGCGTCCGGTGACGTCGAAAAAGGCCAGGTCGCCTACCTTGCGAGTCGTGTTACGCAGGCGTTGTGCCATCTGGCTGCCGAGCGCGTAGAGAATGTCCGGGTCCTGGCGGGCCAGCTCGCGAAATTTCTCATAGGTGATTTCGGCCACTTCACATTCGCTTTTGGCGCGTACCCAGGCACTGCGTTGCTGTTCTTTGCCCTCGGGTTCAAAGAGCCCAAGTTCACCAAAGAAGTCGCCACTGTTGAGGTAGGCGATGATCATCTCATGGCCTTCATCATCCTCGATCAGGATGGTCACCGAACCCTTGACGATGTACCACAGGGTATGAGCCTCGTCGCCCGCGCAAATGATGTTGCTCTTGGCGGTGAAATGCCGACGCTGACAATGAGCAAGCAACTTGTCGATGTTCTTGATCTTGGCTGGGAGGTTCAAGGCAACCATGGCTGAATTCCGGAAAGAAGCGATGCGTGGACACTTTTGTAAGTAGCCTGGCTTTTGCGCCAGTGATTTGGCGTCAGCTTATCAGACGCGTGTTCCTGTATCGGCACATTTCCTTGAACGCTTAGCTTTTCCGACGTGCCCGCAGGGTCTAAGCTGGCAGCCTTTTTCATGTTTAATGGAGTCCAGGTATGAAGGCGCGTATCCAGTGGGCTGGCGAAGCCATGTTTCTCGGCGAGTCAGGCAGTGGCCATGTGGTGGTCATGGATGGTCCGCCGGAGAGTGGCGGGCGTAATCTGGGCGTTCGGCCGATGGAGATGCTGCTGCTGGGTCTGGGCGGTTGCAGCAACTTCGATGTGGTCAGCATCTTGAAGAAGTCGCGGCAGGCAGTAGAAAGCTGTGAAGCGTTCCTGGAGGCTGAGCGTGCGAGTGAAGACCCCAAGGTATTCACCAAGATACATCTGCGCTTTGTGGTCAAGGGCCGTGGTTTGAAAGAGGCTCAGGTCAAACGTGCGGTTGAGCTGTCTGCCGAGAAGTATTGCTCGGCTTCGATCATGCTGGGGCGTGCGGGTGTCGAGATTACTCACGCCTATGAAATCGTCGAGCTGGGTTGAGTCGACATTCAACTATCATAAAAGCGGCGCACACTCTGGCAGACCGGGCTTCAGGTCTGCATAATGCGCCCCTTTTTCAGGGCTTTGGCCCTGTCTCGGACCTGCTCCGACCAGACAACCAAAATCGCCATCGCGAAGAGGTGTTAACCGTCCTACGCAGGTGCGTCGTTCGCATCTGACGGGCATGCTTGATCACGCGGCCGGGCCGCACACATATAGAGAGTTTTCAACGGTGAAAAGCAAACTCAAGCTCCACGGGTTCAACAACCTGACAAAGACCTTGAGCTTCAACATCTATGATATCTGCTATGCAGAGTCCCCTCAGGACCTGCAGGCCTACGTCGAGTACATCAACCAAGAGTACGACGCCGAACGCCTGACGCAGATTCTCACCGATGTGGTTGATATCATTGGTGCCAATATCCTGAACATTGCCCGTCAGGATTACGAGCCACAAGGCGCCAGCGTGACCATTCTGATCTCTGAACAACCGGTCACCCCGACCGACAGCCAGATCGAAGAGTCGCCGGGCCCATTGCCAGATACCATTCTGGCCCACCTCGACAAGAGCCATATCACTGTTCACACCTACCCGGAAATTCATCCGGTGGATGGCATCGCTACCTTCCGTGTGGATATCGATGTGTCGACCTGCGGGGTTATTTCACCGCTCAAGGCGCTCAACTACCTGATTCACCAGTTCGATTCGGACATCGTGACTGTGGATTACCGTGTGCGCGGTTTCACCCGTGACATCGAAGGGAAGAAGCACTTCATCGATCACGAGATCAACTCGATCCAGAACTACCTCTCTGAAGATACCAAGTCCGCTTACCAGTTGACGGACGTCAATGTGTATCAGGAGAACCTGTTCCACACCAAGATGCTGCTCAAGGACTTCGAACTGGACAACTACCTGTTCGGCGACGCGACCAACAACTTGTCTGCAGAACAGCGCGCGCAGGTGACTGAGCGTGTAAAACACGAAATGCTGGAAATCTTTTACGCTCGCAACATGCCAGCGTAAATTTCCAGGCAAAAAAAGGGGCCCTTGCGAGGGCCCCTTTTTTATTTTCGTCAGTTGCTCCGGTTGTTGCGCTGCATTTAGCGGCGCAATCCGGGCAGAAAATCCACGATGGCAGTTGGCAGCAGGGTACGTAGGGCGGTACTCAAGCGCTCGCGGTGTTTCTGGTAGAACACGCCAAGGCCAATAATCGCGATCCCGATCAGGCTCAGTACCAGCGGGAACAGCAGTGAGTCAGCGAACACATCATAGGACAGGTACCCCAGGTAAGCCGCCACACCCAGTGCCCCGAACACCATGAACACGGGGCGGCGCAGCAAAAGAGCCACGGCCATCAAGCCAAGGTTGATCAGGCAGTACATGGCCTTGCCCCATTCGCTGCCGCTGTCCATCAATGTCAAACCGCCCCAGAAGGCTGCGAGCCCGGCCAGATAGCCCCAGAAGGCATAGTCCTGGCGGCTGCGCCCATCAATCCAGACGCATACCAGCAGCAAACCGAGGCCGAACCACAGCGAGACTTCTCGACGCTGATCCCAACTGAATCCGTCACCGTAGACCCACTCGGTCAGGTCCATTGACATGAACCAGAGGGCGATCGCCATTGGCATCACAATAAACGGGAAGGGCACCAGGCGCAGCATCAGCAGGCCGGCAACCACTGCCGCAACTTCCATCAACAACCACCCACCTTGTACATAGCGGTAGTAGTTCTGGTAGTCACCTTGGCTGTCGTCCATGGGCCAGAAACCGCTAAGGCGTTCGAGTGCGAACACTGCCAACGGCACAATGCTCACCGCCACGGCAGCGAGCAGCCCACCAGGGATTACCTGCCCACTGCGGTGCATGGCCTTGCCGGCCAGGGTGAGCAGGGCGATGTAGCTCAGTGCGACCAGCAGCAGGGCGCTGTCACCGATACTCATCCAGGCTTCGGTCAATAGCCAGCCCATGGCGCCCATGATCAGTAGTGCGCCAAAGTAATAGGCGACATGCGCCAGTTGGAAGCTGGCACGCTCTTGCGGTTGCTGCTTGAGAAAGTCCAGCAGGGCCTGATCCTGGCCTGGCTGGAGAATCCCCGCAGCTACGGCACGGGCAAGATCTTGAGCATCGAAGCGGTCAGCCATGATGGTCACATACGGTAGGTGCTTTTAGTCATGACCTTTGCCATAAGGCTCATCCCGAACTTGATCGGCGCAGGGAAACGGAAGCCCCCAGCGTCCAGCGCGGACTCGGCATGGTGTGCTTCATCGATGCGCATCTGCTCGAGGATAGCCCGTGATTTCTCATCTTCGGCTGGAATCTGCTCCAGGTGCTCATCCAGGTGCCTGCACACTTGATGCTCGGTAGCTGCGACGAACCCCAGGCTGACTTTGTCGCTGATCATCCCGGCCACTGCGCCGATGCCGAATGACATGCCATAGAACAACGGGTTTAGCACACTGGGGTGGCTGCCAAGTTGGCGAATGCGCTGTTCGCACCAGGCCAGGTGATCGATTTCTTCTTCGGCTGCATGTTCCATTGCCTTGCGTACCTGCGGCAGCTTTGCCGTCAGTGCCTGGCCTTGATACAGCGCTTGAGCACAGACCTCGCCGGTATGGTTGATGCGCATCAGGCCCGCTACATGGCGCGTTTGTTCGTCGTCCATGTCACTGTCGGGCTGGATGATCGCCGGAGACGGGCGGGAAGGTTGGCCGCTGAAGGGCAGCAAGGTGCGCATGGCAGTGTCGGCCTGCAGCAACAAGCGGTCGAGCGGCGAGTAGTGACGTTCGGTAGCCATCGGGCACCTCCGCAAGAATGTGCCCGATAGTTTACCCCAATCCAGATGACACGGCTTGCGTTGGATCAGCCCGGCGGCCAGTGCATCTGGCGTTGACCGAGCACGTGCATATGGATGTGGTAGACGGTCTGACCGCCCAGCTCATTGCAGTTCATGACCACGCGAAAACCGTCTTCGCAGCCCAGCTCTTTGGCCAGGCGCTGAGCGGTGAAGAGGATATGGCCAGCCAGGCCTTTGTCTTCTTCGGTCAGGTCATTGAGGGTACGGATAGGCTTTTTCGGGATAACCAGAAAGTGTACGGGGGCCTGTGGTGCGATATCGTGGAAGGCCAGAACCTGGTCGTCCTCGTAGATGATCTTGGCCGGGATCTCCCGGTTGATGATCTTGGTGAAGAGAGTCTCCACAACGCTTGCTCCATGGTGGTGGTCTGGCCTGAGTGTACTCAGCGCAGGGCCTGCCGCCCAGCCTCTATTCGATTCTGCTTGGGCGATAGCGTTGGTTGATGGCACCGGCCAGCTTGCGTGTGAGCCAGCGCGAGAGCATTCGCGGGCTGAATGCAAGCCAGCGATTGCGCCGACCGGGAAGGATCAAGGCGCGGTTTTTTTCCAGCGCTCGAACGGTATACAGCGCCACTTCCTCGGCGCTCAGGCAGCGCTTGCTGTTGTCCAGGCGTGGAATACGGCGTCTGGACGAGCGCACCGGGCCGGGGCAGAGGACTGAAACCTTGATGCCGGTGCGCTTGAGTTCTTCGCGTAGCCCTTCGGAGAAGTGCAGAACATACGCCTTGCTTGCGGCATAGCTGCTCATCCAGGGGCCAGGCGCAAACGCGGCGAGGGAGGCAACGTTGAGGATCTGCCCTCCGCCCTGAACTGCCATGGCGTTACCCAGCGCGTGGCAAAGGCGGGTAAGGGCGAGAATGTTCACTTCGATCAGGTCCTGCTCGTCTGCCCATTCCTGAGCGAGGAACGGGCCATAGGAGCGGATGCCCGCACAGTTCACCAGCAGATCGATTTGCCGTTCGCCTTCTTCGAGCTCAAGTAGAAAGCCAGACAGACGCAGCGGCTCGCCGAGATCGCAGGCGCGGAACAGAACTTCTACACCGAAACGTTGCGTCAGCTCGATGGCGACAGGTTCAAGCAGGTCGCGTTGTCGTGCTACCAGAATCAGGTTGCGCCCCCGCCTGGCCAGTGCTTCGGCCAGTGCCAGGCCGAGGCCGCTGGAGGCACCGGTGATCATGGCGTAACGGGTCATGCAGTTCTCCAATCAGGGGGGCATTGTTCAAGGCGCGTAGTTTACAGGTTGGGGTGGGCGCAGCCACTACCGCTACGTACAGGCGTTGCGCCTGCAGTGCGGGTAGTGGCCGACGAGGTTCGGCTTAGAACGGTTTGACCACCACCAGGATGACGATACCCAGCAGAATCAGCACGGGCACCTCATTGAACCAGCGGTAGTAGACGTGGCTGCGAGTGTTTTCTCCACGTGCAAAACGTTTCAGCTGGGCGCCGCACATATGGTGGTAGCCGGTCAGCAGCACGATAAGTGTCAGCTTGGCGTGCATCCAGCCCTGGCTCATGAAGCCGGGGTTCAAGCTAAGCAGCCAGATGCCAAAGATGAAAGTGGCGATCATCGCCGGCCCCATGATGCCCCGGTACAGCTTGCGCTCCATGATCACGAAACGTTCCTGGCTGATGCTGTCCTGGCTCTGGGCGTGGTAGACGAAGAGCCGGGGCAAATAGAACAGCCCGGCAAACCAGCACACCACGCTGACGATGTGTAGGGCCTTGATCCATAGATAAAGCATGTTTTGCAGTTCCTTCAGGGTTCACGGTGGTCGGATAGTAGTGGCTGTGGGTGGCCCCCGTCATCTCAACGGTTGTTACCAAAGCGACAGCCCCATATTATCGCTGGCTTTACACTCTACAGTCGGTTCGTTCAGAAGGGGCACGCGTTATGGTCAAGGTCGGTATCGTCGGCGGCACGGGTTACACCGGTGTCGAGCTGCTGCGTCTGTTGGCACAGCATCCACAGGCAGAGGTGGCGGTGATCACATCGCGATCAGAAGCAGGGCTGGCCGTCGCCGACATGTACCCGAACCTGCGCGGCCACTACGATGGCCTTGCCTTCAGCGTGCCCGACAGCAAGGCATTGGCAGCATGCGACGTGGTCTTCTTTGCCACGCCACATGGTGTAGCCCATGCGCTGGCTGGGGAGCTCCTGGCAGCCGGTACCAAGGTGATCGACCTCTCTGCGGACTTCCGTTTGCAGGATGCTGACGAGTGGGCCAAGTGGTATGGCCAGCCACACGGTGCACCTGAACTGCTCAAGGATGCGGTCTATGGCTTACCCGAGGTCAACCGTGAGCAGATTCGCCAGGCTCGCCTGATTGCCGTCCCAGGTTGCTATCCAACCGCTACCCAATTGGGATTCCTGCCACTGCTTGAGGCCGGCATTGCTGATACCTCGCGCCTGATCGCCGACTGCAAGTCCGGTGTCAGTGGTGCTGGCCGTGGCGCCAGCGTAGGGTCGCTGTTCTGCGAAGCCGGTGAAAGCATGAAGGCATACGCGGTCAAAGGGCACCGTCACCTCCCAGAAATTAGCCAAGGCTTGCGCCGTGCTGCCGGTGGTGATGTCGGTCTGACCTTTGTGCCGCATCTGACGCCAATGATCCGGGGTATCCACTCGACCCTGTACGCCACCGTTGCCGATACCTCGGTTGACCTGCAAGCGCTGTTCGAAAAACGTTATGCAGATGAGCCGTTTGTCGATGTCATGCCAGCCGGCAGCCACCCGGAAACCCGTAGCGTGCGGGGTGCCAACGTTTGCCGTATTGCGGTTCATCGGCCACAAGGTGGTGACCTGGTCGTAGTGCTCTCGGTCATCGATAACCTGGTCAAGGGCGCGTCGGGTCAGGCGGTACAGAACCTGAACATCCTTTTTGGCCTGGACGAGCGCATGGGTCTGTCTCATGCGGGGCTGTTGCCTTAATCACCTTTAAAGTGCGGGAAACCACACGTGGGAGACGCTTGCAGTGTCGTTTCACGTGTGGCGTGGGTCTGCTTCAATTCTTGACCAATTTTCTCGGAGAAGCGGATAATGCCTGTCATCACGCATTATGGCGGCACAGCGCCGGGAGATAGTCAGCATGAGCGTCGAATCCTTCACCCCTACGGCTTTGCAATTCACGCAGGGCGCCGCGCACAAGGTGAAGACCCTGGTCGATGAAGAGGGTAATGACCGTCTGAAGTTGCGAGTGTTCGTAACCGGCGGCGGTTGCTCCGGCTTTCAGTATGGTTTCACCTTTGATGAAGACGTTGCCGAAGACGATACTGTCGTGGAGCGCGAAGGCGTTGCCTTGGTTGTCGATCCGATGAGCTTCCAGTACCTGGCAGGTGCCGAAGTGGATTACCAGGAAGGTTTGGAAGGCTCGCGTTTCGTGATCAAGAACCCTAACGCTACCACCACCTGTGGTTGCGGTTCTTCGTTCTCGATCTAAGGCCGGGTGTTTACTGCTGACGCCGCGCACTTGCGCGGCGTTTTGCTGTGCGCTTCATGCAGGGTAGATAGCGCCAAGTACCCGAGGGCCGCGGGCGCCGGTGACGCTGGGGCGATTGCCCGCAATGCCTTCCAGGCAGCAATGAGCCAACCAGGCGAATGCCATCGCCTCTACCCAGTCCGGATCGACGCCGCAAGCGTCAGTGCTGCTGACCCGCGCACCGGGAAGCAGTTTGGCCAAGCGCTTTATCAGCACGTCGTTGTGCGCGCCGCCCCCGCATACCAACAGTACCTGTGTCCCCGGTTGGGCTGCCTGCAGTGAGTTGATGATGCTTTGTGCGGTCAACTCCAGCAGTGTGGCCTGTACGTCGGCATCGTCGTGGACGGGTTGTGAGCTGAGGTGGTGCTTGAGCCATGGAAGGTTAAACACTTCCCTGCCTGTGCTCTTGGGGCCGGTTCCCGCGAAGAACGGGTCACTGAGCAAGGCAGACAGCAAGCTCGGGATGACCGTCCCACTCGCAGCCCAAGCGCCCCCTGCATCGAAGCTAAGCCCCTTGCGGTCTTGAATCCAGGCGTCCAGCAGTACGTTGCCCGGACCACAGTCAAAGCCTCTGACTGGCATGCCGTGCTCGATCAGGCTGAGGTTGCTGAAACCACCGACATTGAGTACTGCCAGGCGTTCGCCTGGGTGCTCGAACAGCGATTCATGGAAGGCGGGTACCAGAGGGGCGCCCTGGCCGCCTGCGGCGACGTCGCGGCGTCGGAAGTCACTGACGACGCTGATGCCCGTGAGCTCGGCTAGCAGGGCTGGGTTGCCGATCTGCACAGTGAAGCCGCGCGCCGGTTCATGCCGAATGGTCTGGCCGTGGCTGCCAATGGCGCGAATGGCACTGGGTTGCAGGTGCTGAGTACTCAGCAATTGTTGGATTCCGGTCGCTGCCAGTGCCACCCACTCATTTTCGGCAAGTGCTGCCCGGGCGACTTCATCCGGCCCGCTGGCGCACAACGCCAGTAGTGACTGGCGAAGCGTGTCCGGCATAGGGATGTAATGTGTGGCGAGCAGCGTTGGCTTGAGCTGTTGCACTTGCTCGATCAATGCGATGTCCAGGCCGTCAAGGCTGGTCCCGGACATCACCCCCAGATAGAGAGGCATCGCTTAACGCTTGCTCGAGGCCAGCATGGTGGCCTTTTCCTGGTCCATGCGTGCGATCAGCGGTTGGCTCTGCTGCATGAAGCGTTGGCGTTCAGCCTTGGCGATAGGGTCTGCCATGGGTAGCTTCTGGCCCAGTGGGTCGACGTGGACGCCATTGACCTGGAATTCATAGTGCAGGTGTGGGCCGGTGGAGAGGCCAGTGGTGCCGATATAACCAATCACCTGGCCCTGCTTGACCGAGCCACCGGTCTTCACGCCTTTTGCGAAGCCCTGCATATGCCCGTAGAGCGTCTGATAGCGGTTACCGTGCTGAATGATGACGGTGTTGCCATAGCCGCCGCGACGCCCGGCCAGAAGCACCTTGCCATCGCCGGCGGCTTTGATTGGCGTCCCACGTGGCGCTGCATAGTCGACGCCTTTGTGCGCGCGAATCTTGTTCAGGATCGGGTGTTTACGCCCAGCAGAGAAGCGCGAGCTAATACGTGCGAAATCAACCGGTGTACGGATGAACGCCTTGCGCATGCTGTTGCCGTCGGCGGTGTAGTAACTGGTGTTGCCCTGCTTGTTGGTATAGCGAACGGCGCTATAGCTCTTGCCGCGGTTGCTGAAGCGGGCGGAAAGGATATTGCCGGTGCCTACGACCTTGCCGTTGACTACCTTCTGTTCATAAATCACATCGAACTCGTCACCCTGGCGAATGTCCTGAGCGAAGTCGATGTCGTAGCCGAAGATACCGGCCATATCCATGGTCAGGCTGTGAGACAGGCCGGCACGTTGTGCTGACGCAGAAAGCGAGCTCTTGATGACACCGTGCACATAGGCAGTGCGTACAGTCGGTTTGCTGATCTCGCGATTGAACGCATAGCCGTTGCTGGTCTTGGTCAGGCGGATGGTTTCCAGGTCGCTGACCTTGCTGTGCAAACTGGACAGTTGACCGTCCTTGTCCAGTTCAATTTCCAGAACCTGGCCATGTTTGAGCTGGCTGAACTGCTTGGCCTGCTTGTTACTGGCCAGTACCTCATGCACCGCATTGGCTGGCAGGCCGACTTTGTTGAACAGTGTCGACAGCGTATCGCCGCGGCCTACGGTGACTTCGCGGTGGCTAGGCGATTTAGCTGTTTCTGCTGTTTCTGCTGTTGGTGCAGGCTCCGCCTTGGCAGCTTGCTCGTTTTTTTCGTCAGCGTTGTCTATCTGGGCAAACGGTGAGGGTGCAGTCTCTTCGCTGGCCAGCGGTGGCGTTGCTTGTTGTTGCTCAAGCTGCTCGACTGGGCTTTCCAGCTCAAGGTTCAGGGTTGTTTTCTTGGCCTCGACTTCGCTGGATGGGAATACCAGCAAAGCCAGGCTGAGTAAGGCTGCAATGCCGCTCGCAGCCAACAGATGGCTCTTCGGATAAAGCGGAGGCGCTTTAGGCGGTTCGTTGCTCATGGGTAAATTGACTTTGAAAAAGATGAAATGGAAAAGATGAATGACATGATGAAGATGAAATAACTGTATAAAATATAACCAAATCCCTTCCAAAGCAAGCGGGCAGACGTCATCAGTCGGGTGTTGGGTCACATTCAGGCCAAAAACTTGTAATTGACGGCTGATCTTGTATGGTTGGGGCCTTTTAATCTGAGCCTTACGGGTCTGTCATGAAGTCGGTTGAAGAGCAGCTAGAGCTGATCAAACGTGGTGCGGAAGAGGTACTGGTCGAGTCCGAACTGGTCGAGAAGCTCAAGCGCGGTCAGCCGCTGCGGATCAAGGCGGGTTTCGACCCTACCGCGCCTGATCTGCACCTGGGGCATACCGTCCTTATTAACAAGCTGCGTCAGTTCCAGGATCTTGGGCATCAGGTGATCTTCCTGATTGGGGACTTCACCGGGATGATCGGGGATCCGAGTGGCAAGAGTGCTACGCGTCCGCCGCTGACTCGCGAGCAGGTGCTGGAAAATGCCGAGACGTATAAACAGCAGGTGTTCAAGATCCTTGACCCAGCCAAGACAGAAGTTGCATTCAATTCGACCTGGATGGATGCGCTGACCCCGGCTGATTTCATTCGCCTGGCGTCCCAATACACGGTTGCGCGTATGCTGGAGCGGGATGACTTCCATAAGCGCTACACCACCAATCAACCGATCGCGATCCATGAGTTCCTCTACCCGCTGGTGCAGGGGTATGACTCGGTAGCGCTGAAGGCGGATGTTGAACTGGGTGGTACCGATCAGAAGTTCAATCTGCTGATGGGGCGCGAGCTTCAGCGCGGTTACGGTCAGGAACCTCAGAATATTGTCACCATGCCACTGCTTGAGGGGCTTGATGGTGTCAAGAAGATGTCCAAGTCCCTCGGGAACTATGTTGGTATCCAGGAAGCGCCGGGTGTGATGTACAGCAAGCTTGTCTCGATCCCGGACACCTTGATGTGGCGTTACTTCGAGTTGTTGAGCTTCCGGTCCATGGAAGAGATCAATGCATTCCGTGCAGATGTAGAGGCGGGCGCTAATCCGCGGGACATCAAGATCAAGCTGGCTGAAGAGATCGTTGCGCGCTTCCATGGTGAAGAGGCTGCTGCGAACGCGCACCGTGCCGCGGGCAATCGCATGAAGGATGGCGAGTTGCCAGAAGACCTGCCCGAGGTTGTAGTGCCTGCCGATGAAGATATGCCGATTGCGGCTGTCCTTAATAAGGCTGGGCTGGTCAAGAATGCTGCTGCGGCTCGCGATCTTCTGGCGGCGGGTAGTGTGCGCATTGATGGCGAGGTCGTTGATCGTGGCTTCGTATTCGCGTTGGGCGCCACTCATGTTTGCCAGGCCGGCAAGAAGGCCTTTGCGCGTATTACGCTGAAGGCTGAGTGAGTTTGTAAATAAGGCTTGACGGCGAATCGTAACTGTCTATAATTCGCCCCACTTCCGGCGCAGTCGAAACGGAAAACTCCTTGGTAATCAATGAGTTAGACGTTTAGCGATAGTGTCGGAAGTGCTTCGGTCGAATAGATCGGCAGCGGTGAAAAAAGGTGGTTGACAGCGAGTTGAAACGCTGTAGAATTCGCCTCCCGCTAACGAGAGATCGAAGCGAGTCAAGTGGTTGAAGTTGAACGGAAAATTC
>NZ_PJQQ01000079.1:0-2605 GCF_002858665.1 Pseudomonas sp. FFUP_PS_473 | reverse complement strand
TGTTGCCGCTGACCGAAAACTGACCCAGTAGAGGCTGTTCTGCCGACTGAAAACTGACCCAGGTGTTCAACTGCTTCTGCTCAATTTTTGAGCAGGAGAACACAGGGTGATCAGTATGGAAATGATGGGCAAAATCCGCCGGATGTATTTCCGCGACAAGCTGTCGCTGCATGAGATAGCCAAGCGCACCGGGTTGGCGCGCAACACGATTCGCAAGTGGGTCAGAGCACCTGAGGCCAAGCCGCCGGTCTACCAACGCCGCGCGATCTTCAACAAACTCAGCCCTTTTCACGCCACGCTGGAGCAGGCGCTAAAAGCCGATTCGCTGCGGCCCAAGCAACAGCGGCGCAGTGCCAAGGCGCTGTTGGCGCAAATCAAAGCCGAAGGTTATGACGGTGGCTACAGCCAGCTCACCGCGTTTATCCGTGCCTGGCGAGGGGGACAGGGCAAGGCGTCGCAGGCCTTTGTGCCGCTGACCTTTGCTCTTGGCGAGGCGTTTCAGTTTGACTGGAGCGAGGAAGGCTTGCTGGTCGGCGGCATTTACCGGCGTATGCAGGTGGCACATCTGAAGCTGTGTGCCAGCCGTGCGTTCTGGCTTGTGGCGTATCCGAGCCAGGGCCATGAGATGTTATTTGACGCCCATACACGCTCGTTCGGCTCCTTGGGCGGCGTGCCGCGCCGGGGCATCTACGACAACATGAAGACCGCCGTCGACAGGGTCAATAAGGGCAAAGGCCGGGCGGTGAATGCGCGCTTTGCGGTGATGTGCGCGCATTACCTGTTCGATCCGGACTTCTGCAACGTCGCCGCTGGTTGGGAAAAGGGCATCGTTGAAAAGAACGTGCAAGACAGCCGCAGGCGTATCTGGCTAGACGCCCAGGACTGCCAGTTTCACTCCTTCGAGGAACTCAATGCCTGGCTGGGCCAGCGCTGCCGCGCGCTTTGGAACGAGCTGACGCACCCTCAATACAGCGGGCTGAGTGTGGCCGAAGTGCTGGAGTTGGAGCGCGCTGAACTGATGCCTGTGCCAGCGCCATTCGACGGTTACGTCGAGCGGCCTGCGCGGGTCTCCAGCACCTGCCTGGTCAGCGTCGGGCGCAACCGCTACTCGGTGCCGTGTGAGTACGCGGGTAAGTGGGTCAGCAGCCGTTTGTATCCGACCCGCATCGAGGTGGTGGCCGATGATGCGCTGATAGCCAGCCATGCGCGCTTGCTGGATCGCGACCAGGTCAGCTACGACTGGCAGCACTACATCCCGCTGATTGAGCGCAAGCCCGGCGCGCTGCGCAACGGAGCGCCCTTTGCTGATCTGCCGGTGCCGCTGCGTCAGCTTAAGCACGGCCTGGGGCGTCATGCCGGCGGTGACCGGATCATGGCGCAAGTCCTGGCTGCCGTACCGGTCGCCGGACTCGATGCCGTGCTGGTAGCCGTTGAGCTGGTACTGGAGAGCGGCAGCCTGAGCGCCGAACACATCCTCAATGTCGTGGCACGGCTGACAGCATCCGAACCACCACCCAGCGTCGAAACCCACTTGTCGCTCAAGGAAGCCCCCGTCGCTAACACGGCGCGCTACGACCGCCTGCGTGGCCAGGCCGAGGAGGTCGGTCATGCGTGATTTGATGGCGGAACTCAAGGAGCTGCGCCTGCACGGCATGGCCACGGCCTGGGCGGAGTTAACTGCACAGGGTGAGTCGAACACAGCCTCGTCCAAGTGGCTGCTCGAACACCTGCTGGAACAAGAGCACACAGATCGCGCCATGCGCTCGGTTAGCCACCAGATGAACATGGCCAAGCTGCCGATGCACCGCGATCTGGCCGGCTTCGACTTCAGCGCCTCCAGCGCCGACGCTCGCTTGATCAGCGAGCTGGCCAACCTGAGCTTTACCGACACCGCGCAGAACGTGGTGCTGATCGGTGGGCCAGGCACCGGTAAAACCCACCTAGCCACCGCGCTGGCCGTGTCCGGCATCACCCGGCACGGTAAGCGCGTGCGCTTCTACTCCACGGTCGATCTGGTCAATCTGCTGGAGCGCGAAAAACACGACGGCAAAGCCGGGCGGATCGCCCAGGCACTGCTGCGCATGGATCTGGTCATCCTCGACGAACTGGGTTATCTGCCGTTCAGCCAGGCTGGCGGTGCGTTGCTGTTTCACCTGCTGTCCAAGCTGTACGAACACACCAGCGTGGTGATCACCACCAACCTGAGCTTCGCCGAATGGTCGAGCGTGTTCGGCGACGCCAAGATGACCACCGCCCTGCTGGATCGGCTGACCCACCACTGCCACATCGTCGAAACCGGTAACGAGTCCTATCGCCTGCAACACAGTAGCTTGGCGGCCCAGGCCAAGATCAAATCACGGGAGCGAAAGCGTAAGGGCAGCCAGGAACCGGAGGACGATGAGCCGTTCTGATTTCATGGCGACGACGGCCTGCTACATGGCTGCGTGTGGCAGGTCTTAAACAACTGAACTGGGCTAGCGAAGGAGTGGGGGCAACAGCAGCTGCGCTGGTAGACTTATCCACAGTTGCTGGTAACAAAATCAGCAATCCGCCCTGGGTCAAATTTCAATCGGCAGGGTGGGTCAATTTTCCATCAGCGCCAACA
>NZ_PJQQ01000078.1:0-2631 GCF_002858665.1 Pseudomonas sp. FFUP_PS_473 | reverse complement strand
GCAGATAGGGGTTTCGGAATTTAATCTTGACGATGACCTACTCTCACATGGGGAAACCCCACACTACCATCGGCGATGCATCGTTTCACTGCTGAGTTCGGGATGGGATCAGGTGGTTCCAATGCTCTATGGTCGTCAAGAAATTCTGTGTACCAGACCGTCTTTCGACGCTCCAGCAAATCGGGTATGTGATAGTTGTGAGTCGCAAACTTTCGGTTCGTTTCGTCTTCACAACACCGCAATCTGGCCTTTCGACGCAAATTGCTTGGGTGTTATATGGTCAAGCCTCACGGGCAATTAGTATTGGTTAGCTCAATGCCTCACAGCACTTACACACCCAACCTATCAACGTCGTAGTCTTCGACGGCCCTTCAGGGAGCTCAAGGCTCCAGTGAGATCTCATCTTGAGGCAAGTTTCCCGCTTAGATGCTTTCAGCGGTTATCTCTTCCGAACATAGCTACCCGGCAATGCCACTGGCGTGACAACCGGAACACCAGAGGTTCGTCCACTCCGGTCCTCTCGTACTAGGAGCAGCCCCTCTCAAATCTCAAACGTCCACGGCAGATAGGGACCGAACTGTCTCACGACGTTCTAAACCCAGCTCGCGTACCACTTTAAATGGCGAACAGCCATACCCTTGGGACCGGCTTCAGCCCCAGGATGTGATGAGCCGACATCGAGGTGCCAAACACCGCCGTCGATATGAACTCTTGGGCGGTATCAGCCTGTTATCCCCGGAGTACCTTTTATCCGTTGAGCGATGGCCCTTCCATACAGAACCACCGGATCACTAAGACCTACTTTCGTACCTGCTCGACGTGTCTGTCTCGCAGTCAAGCGCGCTTTTGCCTTTATACTCTACGACCGATTTCCGACCGGTCTGAGCGCACCTTCGTACTCCTCCGTTACTCTTTAGGAGGAGACCGCCCCAGTCAAACTACCCACCATACACTGTCCTCGATCCGGATGACGGACCTGAGTTAGAACCTCAAAGTTGCCAGGGTGGTATTTCAAGGATGGCTCCACGCGAACTGGCGTCCACGCTTCAAAGCCTCCCACCTATCCTACACAAGCAAATTCAAAGTCCAGTGCAAAGCTATAGTAAAGGTTCACGGGGTCTTTCCGTCTAGCCGCGGATACACTGCATCTTCACAGCGATTTCAATTTCACTGAGTCTCGGGTGGAGACAGCGCCGCCATCGTTACGCCATTCGTGCAGGTCGGAACTTACCCGACAAGGAATTTCGCTACCTTAGGACCGTTATAGTTACGGCCGCCGTTTACCGGGGCTTCGATCAAGAGCTTCGCGTTAGCTAACCCCATCAATTAACCTTCCGGCACCGGGCAGGCGTCACACCCTATACGTCCACTTTCGTGTTTGCAGAGTGCTGTGTTTTTAATAAACAGTCGCAGCGGCCTGGTATCTTCGACCGGCATGGGCTTACGGAGCAAGTCCTTCACCCTCACCGGCGCACCTTCTCCCGAAGTTACGGTGCCATTTTGCCTAGTTCCTTCACCCGAGTTCTCTCAAGCGCCTTGGTATTCTCTACCCAACCACCTGTGTCGGTTTGGGGTACGGTTCCTGGTTATCTGAAGCTTAGAAGCTTTTCTTGGAAGCATGGCATCAACCACTTCGCGCTCTAAAGAGCACTCGTCATCAGCTCTCGGCCTTAAGATCCCGGATTTACCTAAGATCTCAGCCTACCACCTTAAACTTGGACAACCAACGCCAAGCTGGCCTAGCCTTCTCCGTCCCTCCATCGCAATAACCAGAAGTACAGGAATATTAACCTGTTTTCCATCGACTACGCTTTTCAGCCTCGCCTTAGGGACCGACTAACCCTGCGTCGATTAACGTTGCGCAGGAAACCTTGGTCTTTCGGCGTGGGAGTTTTTCACTCCCATTGTCGTTACTCATGTCAGCATTCGCACTTCTGATACCTCCAGCAAGCTTCTCAACTCACCTTCACAGGCTTACAGAACGCTCCTCTACCGCGTCACCTAAGTGACACCCGTAGCTTCGGTGCATGGTTTGAGCCCCGTTACATCTTCCGCGCAGGCCGACTCGACTAGTGAGCTATTACGCTTTCTTTAAAGGGTGGCTGCTTCTAAGCCAACCTCCTAGCTGTCTAAGCCTTCCCACATCGTTTCCCACTTAACCATGACTTTGGGACCTTAGCTGACGGTCTGGGTTGTTTCCCTTTTCACGACGGACGTTAGCACCCGCCGTGTGTCTCCCATGCTCGGCACTTGTAGGTATTCGGAGTTTGCATCGGTTTGGTAAGTCGGGATGACCCCCTAGCCGAAACAGTGCTCTACCCCCTACAGTGATACATGAGGCGCTACCTAAATAGCTTTCGAGGAGAACCAGCTATCTCCGAGCTTGATTAGCCTTTCACTCCGATCCACAGGTCATCCGCTAACTTTTCAACGGTAGTCGGTTCGGTCCTCCAGTCAGTGTTACCTAACCTTCAACCTGCCCATGGATAGATCGCCCGGTTTCGGGTCTATACCCAGCGACTAAACGCCCTATTAAGACTCGCTTTCGCTACGCCTCCCCTATTCGGTTAAGCTCGCCACTGAATATAAGTCGCTGACCCATTATACAAAAGGTACGCAGTCACCTAACAA
>NZ_PJQQ01000077.1:0-2641 GCF_002858665.1 Pseudomonas sp. FFUP_PS_473 | reverse complement strand
AGTGGCTTGCAGCCACTTCGACAGCAGGCACACCTGATCGGCAGGCTGCCGCTGAAGCTACTTTTTCAACAGAATCGACCCAAAGCGGTCTCTCGTGAAGGGAAGCAATCGGCCAAGAGCTGCCGGTGATGCCGGACAGAACAGGCCAACAAGCGCTCCGTCTTTTCTGCTGGATCGTAGGTCGCAGCTTATCTCGGAGACGCAGGAAAACCATGATCTTTTGCTGCCCATACAACAACCAGTGTGGCCGCCAGCAGCACCAGCAGCGCAGGCGCGAATGCGGCCACGCCAAGGCGATCCAGCAGGACGCCACCGATTATGCCGCCGCCCGCGATTGCCATGTTCCAGACAGTGACCAGCATTGACTGCGCAACGTCGGCCGCGTCGCCAGCAGTCTTAGCAATGGCAGTCTGGAACAGAGTTGCCGCGCCGCCAAAGGCCAGGCCCCAGGTGGCCACCGCAACATAAATCACTGTCGGTGCATCAGCAGCTACGCCGAGTGCCATCGCCGCCAGGCCGAACAAGGCCGTACTGGTGAGTGTCAACGTACGCAGATGGCAGTCTATCAGCACGCCGACGATCCAGATTCCCAGCAGGGAGGCGACGCCGAACACCAGCAGCGCCAAGTCCGTCCGTTCGGCCATACCCGCTGCCGTCAGGAACGGCGCGATGTAGGTGTAGAGGATGTTGTGCGCCAGCACAAAGGCCAACACCACGAAAAGCACCGGAAGCACACCAGCCACAGTAAACACATGACCCAGCGACAACCGCTTGCCCGCTGCCTGCCCGGCGAAGTCCGGCACCTTGACGCGCACCCATACCATGAGCACCAGTGCCAGCCCGCTCATGATGCCAAAGCAAGTCCGCCAGCCCACCAAATTCCCAAGGAAGGTTCCAGCCGGCACGCCAAGCGACAGTGCCAATGGCGTGCCAACCATCGCAATGGCGATGGCTCTGCCTTTTTGATGTTCGGGCACCATGCGCGCCGCATAGCCGGCCAGCAGCGCCCAAAGCAGTCCGGCCGATACACCCGCCAGGAAGCGTGCAACTATCGTCAGCACATAACTGTCGGAAAACGTGGTCACGGTATTAGCGACCACGAAGCCCGCGACTGCCGCCAGCAGCAGCGGGCGGCGGCGCACGCCCTGCGTGACGGCGGTCAAAGGAATCGCCGCTAACAGCGAACCGATGGCATAGATGGTTACGAGCTGCCCGGCTAGTGCCTCGGAGACTCCCAAGCCGGCGCTGATCTGAGGTAATAAACCCGCCGGCAAGGCTTCCGTTAGGATCGTGACGAAGCCGGCCAGCGCTAGGGCCAGCAGTGATGTGACGGGAAGGTGTGCGCTTGGCGCGCCACAGCCAAGAGTTGTTGTTGAACGAACCATAGGACTGCCTTTTCGGGTGTCGATTGCGGACTCAATGGCACGGAACCGGCACGAAGTGAATGTGGGCAGTCATCTTGTTGTTATTTCCGTTATAAAACCATAATGCTTATATTCAGAACATATCGGACTAATTTTCCTAGATAGGCGCGACGATGGAGTGGCTGAGCGGCATCGCGATTTTCATGCAGGCAGCGGATACCCGCAGTTTCTCCGAGGCTGGGCGCAACATAGGGATATCATCGTCAGCCGTGGGAAAAAGCGTGTCCCGGCTGGAGGAACGGCTGGGCGTGCGCCTGTTCCACCGAAGTACGCGCAGCATCACGCTGACCGCCGAAGGTGGCCTGTTCGTGGAACGCTGCCGGCGCATTCTCTGTGAAGCCGAGGCGGCCGAGCTTGAGCTGTCCCAAACCCAGCAAGCGCCCAAGGGTCGGCTGCGCATCAGCCTGCCCTTGGTCGGAATGCTGGTCATGCCCGCGCTGACGGCCTTCATGCATCGCTATCCAGCTATTGAGCTGGACGTGGATTTCTCAGATCGGCTGGTGGACGTGATTGATGAAGGCTTCGACGTGGTGATGCGTACCGGCGAACCGACCGATTCGCGCCTCATGTCGCGGCCGCTCGGAAGCTACCGCCTGCAATTAGTCGCATCGCCCAGCTACCTGGCGAGCCAAGGATCGCCCGAGGTTCCCGCTGACTTGGGGCACCATGTCTGCTTACAGCACAAGTTTCCCTCCACGGGAAAGTTCGAGGCTTGGCCGTTGGCGCGCGGCGAAGACGCGCCGGAATGGACGCTGCCGGCCTCAATGGTGTGCAACACCACTGGGGCGTTGATGGACGTGGCCATCGCGGGCTTGGGCATCGCGTGCCTACCGGACTTTATGGTGCGACAGGCCATCGAACGGGGCGAGCTGGTTTCGGTGCTGGACGCGCATGTCGAACACCAAGGCACGTTCCGTCTACTGTGGCCGTCGAGCAAGCATCTTGCTCCGAAGCTTCGCGTGTTCATCGACTTTATGGTCGAAACGCTTTTTGCACAAAGGGCCGTGGCGTAGAAAAACGCATGGGGCTGACTAGCAGCTGCTCGCCAAAGCGAGCTTGCGTCGTTCCCAAGTGTTCGCTGGCCTACCCCGTTTCATGGATTTCGACGGGCAGCTTATGGCCGAAAGCAGTCCGCCACGCGAGAGTGTCAGTTTTTTTGTGTGCGGGCCGATAACGGCCTGCCGCCAGGCAGGCCAGGCTTTTACCAGGTCGGCCTG
>NZ_PJQQ01000076.1:0-2790 GCF_002858665.1 Pseudomonas sp. FFUP_PS_473 | reverse complement strand
CAGGCCGGATATAAGACTGCTCCTACCTACGCGCCAGCATGGCTACCTATTGAGCTCCGGGAGGCGTCCATATAAGGATTTCCCTAACACCAAGATGATCGGGCAATTACAATTTGGACATGTAATAGATTGTAAGATAATTACTCGAGAGAATATCGAGCCGCCACGTGAACTAATTTGCAGAAAGGCGCTGCGGTTTGCGGCCGTGCATGGGGTCTGCCTGCGTGGCGCCCTCGATCCAAGGCCAGTACCAGTCCTTGCAAGCTAACGACCGAAATGCTGCCTGTCCTGGCCGATTCCACCTGCCAGGCGAATCTGTCATACACCGCCGCAGGCCCCAGAATCCGCTATGCTTAGGGGTGGAGCCTGCATGACTGTCAGAAATCTTGCGGCTACATTACAAATTTGTAGGATTTCGCCGCGGCCAGCTTCTTCGCGTTAAGATTCAAGCGTCCTCAGGTGACCCGGCGTATGGACAGAGGTAGCGACTACCACATGCCATACCCTCAGCCAAACTTTCGAACAGCCTGCAACCATAATCTTGGCGGATTAGGCCAACTCCTTCCTCACACCTTGAGATAAGTTATGCGCGTTCTAGTTGTGGAAGACGAAATTAAAACTGCCGAATATCTTCAGCAGGGCCTATCCGAAAGCGGGTATGTCGTAGATATCGTGCACAACGGTGTAGATGCTCTGCACTTGTTCAACACTAATGTCTATTCGTTGGTCCTCCTGGACGTGAACCTCCCGGGTATCGACGGCTGGGACCTGCTGGAAACCATCCGTAAGACCAGCCGGGTCCGCATCATCATGCTGACCGCCCGCGGACGCATCAATGACAAGCTCAAGGGCTTGGACGGCGGCGCGGATGACTACCTTGTGAAGCCATTCGAATTCCCTGAGCTGCTTGCTCGCATCCGTTCGCTGCAACGCCGTGGTGATGAGTTAGTCGAGAAGAGCTCGCTGAAAATTGCCGATCTGGAACTCGACTCCGTCCGCCATCGCGTCTTCCGCGGTGGCACACGCATCGATCTCACCACCAAGGAATTTGCGCTTCTGCACCTGCTCATGAGCCGAACGGGCGAAGCGCTGACTCGCTCTCAGATCATCTCGTTGGTCTGGGATATGAATTTCGATTGCGACACCAATGTCATCGATGTAGCCATCCGGCGCTTGCGCTCGAAGATCGATGACCCGTTTGAAACCAAGCTCATTCACACGCTTCGTGGCGTTGGGTACGTTTTTGAGGAACGCGCATGAGGCCATTCAGCCTGGCTGCAAAGCTGGGGTTAAAAGTTGGGTTGATGAGCGCAGCGTTGCTGCTTCTGTTCGCCACCTTTGGCTATCTGATGGTAGGCAAGGCTCTGGAAAGAAATGCCAGAGCAGACCTGGAAGTAAAGATGGCGGGGATGGCTCACAACCTGTCCACCATCCCGGACATCTCCGGCGTCAACGCGGATGCGCATCAGCTTGTCGATTTGGTCATGGGCCACAACAACCTGTATGTGAGCATATTCGATACCTCACAGAATCAGACTCCCCTGCTCTCGATTGGCTCGAAACAGGTCAATCTGGAGGTGCACAAGTTTCAGCCGGCGGCCCAGCCCAAAGAGCACGAATGGCGTGATACGCAGGACCGTCCTCTGCTGAGTGCTTCTCGAATCATGCGTTTGGGCGATGGAACAGAGGTCAGCGTCTATATGACCATGGACCAGTCATCCAGTGAGGCGCTGCTCGATGCGTTGCTGACCTGGGCCTTGATGATGTCCCCCGTCATCCTCGCACTGATCTTGGCCATTGGCTGGTGGACTGTGCGCAGAGGCCTGCTACCACTGACCAAGTTCCTCAAGATCGCCTCGAAAATCTCAACCGAGAGCCTCGACCATCGCCTTCCAACTGATGGGATGCCGGCAGAACTCAAAATGCTCGCCGACGGCATCAACATCATGCTGGCTCGCCTGGATGATGGGGTTCAGCAGCTCTCGCAGTTTTCTGACGACCTTGCTCACGAACTTCGAGCACCGCTTTCCAACCTGATGGGCAAGGCCCAGGTTGCCTTGACCAGAGAACGATCGCTTTCCGAGTACCGGGAGGTTCTGGAGTCGTGCACAGAAGAGCTGGACCGCATGAGCCGCATGGTTTCCGACATGCTGTTCTTGGCCCAGGTCAGTCATCCAGCATCAATGGTGGAGTTCGAATCCGTCTCCTTGGTCGACGAGGTTCAGCGAGTGTGCGAGCTCTTCAGCATTTCAGCAGAAGAAGGCGAGATTCAGCTGCAGATCTCCGGCAGTGATGACGTGGTGCGCGGGAATCGCCTGATGGTTCAACGTGCCGTCTCGAATCTGGTCTCGAACGCGATCCGTTACTGCCCTCGCGGCCGCACGGTCTACGTTAAGGTGCAGCATAGTGCGAGCGGTACGACGTTGAGTGTCGGCAACCCCGGCCGTGGTATTGCCAAGGAACACCACGCGCACTTGTTTGAGCGGTTCTACCGTGTGGACAAGAGCCGAGCACGGAGCGAAGGCGGTACCGGTCTTGGCTTGGCCATTGTGCAGTCGATCATGAGTCTGCACCAGGGATCGGCGAGCGTGGAGGTGACCGAAGAAAACTTCACCTGGTTCCACCTTCACTTTCCGGAAGCCCAGCAAATGCAGCCGGCAATGACCGCCGCTTAAATTGCGCAGACACGATTAGGCCCGTCAATCGACGGGCCTTTTGTTGTGCGCCAGGCATGGCGCGTTGCGCGTTAGCGCAACCCGTTTGGCTGTGGTGGCTGAATGGGTGACTTGG
>NZ_PJQQ01000075.1:0-2852 GCF_002858665.1 Pseudomonas sp. FFUP_PS_473 | reverse complement strand
AACCGCCGTGTACGGAACCGTACGCACGGTGGTGTGAGAGGACGGCGGGTGTGAACTCGCCTCCTACTCGATTCTGGAGGGCGGAAAACTCGACGCTGAAAAGGCCAAGTGTTCCGCAACTCTTCCGTAAAAAAGGTTTCATCGGGTTGGTTTAACGATCTCCCCGACGCGGCGGTAAACAGTCTGCATGATCCGCTTATCGGTGTGCCCTAGTAGCCTACTCGCGTGCGCCAGGTCTTCAATTTCGCTCGCTGCTTTGGGGCGGATATCGCGAAACTGGAATTGACGAATGCTGTCGGCCAGGACGCTATCAAGGTCTTCCATCGCTTTAGCGGCGGCCTTGGATCTCGCATCGTCAAAGCGAAGGCGCAGCATCGCTGGTGTTACGTTGCGGCCATCCTCTGTCACGATCAGGTAAGGGTTACGCACCCCTCGCGCCTTGCGTTGGGTAAGAAGGCGCTCCACCAGTATCCCCAACTGGCTGGTCTCTGTTTCCGACTCAAGACGTATCCTCAGTTTTTTTGTCGTTTTTCCCTGAGCGAATTGCAGAAAACCATCAACCACGTCTGTCGCCCGGGTGGCCAGTACATCCGCTGGACGTTGACCGGTCAGATAGCCCAAATCCATTGCATCGCGCAGCTCGGAAGCGGCTTGCTCGTAGACAGCATCCCAGATCGCCGGCCCTGCATAGAAGTCCCAGGGCGTCTCCTTGTTTTTGCGGATACCGGTCGCTGGGTTTGGGCGATCAGTAATGCCCCACTCCCTTGCCATGTTGAAAATGTGAGAGAGAAGGGTGACGTGCTGCTTGTCGAATCCATTGACCGCCTCTCTCGTCTGCCGGCTGATGACTGGGCCAAACTCAAGGGAGCGATCGACGCCAAGGGCCTGCGCATTGTCGCACTCGATCTGTCCACCAGCCATCAGGGGATGCGTGACACGCAAGGCGACGAGTTCACCGGCCGGATGCTGGCTGCGATCAACTCGATGCTGGTAGAGATGATGGCGGCAATCGCCAGAAAGGACTATGAGCAGAGGCGGGAACGACAGGCCCAAGGCATTCAGAAGGCCAAGGCGGCGGGCAAGTACCAGGGCCGGCCGGTGAATGAGGAGCTGCTAGGCGCCGGCCTGGGCATTCGGGCTACTGCTAGGCACGCCTCATGCTCGACGACCACCGTGCTCCGGATTAGAGACAGTTACTAGATATCGATCGCAGACTTTTTGGATCTTGTGTATTGACGCAATGCATACACCACGGCCAATGACAAAAGGACGAGTATGAGGGAAATCGACAAAATTCCACTCAGCTTACTCAGCGCTGGGTTCAAGGCGGCGGTGCTGTCAAAGAAGAACTTGGTGCCAATACTCGATGCGGTCAGAGCAGCGGCTATGCCCGCCATAACGGTTGACGCTAGAGAAATCCAGCTTAATCGATTTTGATCTTCATCGAATCTATAAAGATGACCTTCATTTCGAGCAATTTCACCAATCATTCCTAGAACTTCGAGGTTCTTTTCCACCCCCGGCCGATGCTCTTCAGGAACGACCTCGAGCACTTCTGCGATAATTTGAGAACTATCGGCCTTCAAGCGTTCCCAAGTCAGTGGCTCAAGCTCCGCTTTCACGTAGACGATCAGCTCATCAATCTTGACCGAGTAGTCGGTTTTTTGTGGGATGTCGAGATGCCTGCTTCGTTGAAGCCGCAGCGCAACATCTTGCAAGAGGGTGATCGGCGTACAAGCAGGTGTCAAAGAAACACCGTGCAGACGCTCTGAAGCTTCGATGAGGTTGTCAATGAGTTTTCGAGACAATTCCTGCTTGTTGATGATGTAGCTCTCTACCACATCAAGCAGGTCGGCCGTGGCGTGCTTTGTCCGCTCTGAAGCAGCTGAGGCTGAGTCTTTTCGCTGAAGACGATAAAAAATGTAGGCGACCAGCACACCGATCAAGATAGATGCAATCGAGAGCCAATTGGCACTAAAAAAGTCGCTCACTCTTCGCTCCGTGCGCCCCCTACGGATTCAAAGCGTAGGGCGTCGTAGATCCAAATGCACCCTTGGTGCACCCATAAGCATGAAGGCCGGACTATCCAGCAATCCTACAGGCGCTGAATTTATTGGCGTCCCAGGCAGAAATTGAACCTGCAACCTTCCCTTAGGAGGGTCGGAGTTTACCAGTCCCTACAAACATCCGCATGAAAAAAGCTGCATCAGTGACCTGTTCGACACCGGCCTAAAACTCGGGCGATCGCTCGCCATACAGGGGGCAGCAACAACACAGTACTTAAAACCCGCGATCAGCTGACCGAGAAGCGACGCAGTTTTACGTGCTCCTTGCCTGACTTGGTTGGGGTCGTCAGTCGGCTGTAGCAGGAATGTGTAGGGTTCGAGTCAATCAACGAGCGAATCGAAACCTCCAGCGCTGCCGGCAAGCTGATCTTTCATGTGTTCGCTGCTCTGGCCGAGTTCGAGCGTAACTTGATTCGAGAGCGTACACGCGCAGGGCTGGTGGCGGCTGGCGCTCGAAGACGTAAAGGTGGTCGTAAACCAGCGCTGGAAGAGGCTCAAGTCCGCGAAAT
Source organism: Pseudomonas sp. FFUP_PS_473 (assembly GCF_002858665.1). Classification (NCBI taxonomy): domain Bacteria; kingdom Pseudomonadati; phylum Pseudomonadota; class Gammaproteobacteria; order Pseudomonadales; family Pseudomonadaceae; genus Pseudomonas; species Pseudomonas sp. FFUP_PS_473. Next base: position 277 of record NZ_PJQQ01000075.1, on the reverse strand, counting down.
AATAGCTTTGCTCAAAGATCCACAGATTCAAGTTAGCACGGTAGCTAAGCGATACGGGGTGTCGAGAACAACGCTGCATCGGTACATCGGTAAGACTGGGCCGAGATAACTTGCACCTGACGGCCCACGAAACTGCGACCAGAGGATTATGAGTTCGCGGTGGTACCCGCTGCTATCCCCACACTGGATGAGATTCTGGGAGTGAATCGCCCCTGGTTTTCTAGACACTCTCCAAGCTCAGGAAATAGCGTTTCTCATACTCTACTGGAGACAGCTG
>NZ_PJQQ01000074.1:0-3985 GCF_002858665.1 Pseudomonas sp. FFUP_PS_473 | reverse complement strand
TGCGCGGCGAATCAAGCGCATCGTCCGCCCTGCCCCTGTGAAGCGAGGCTGAGTTCGAAGCTTACGGGCGTTCCCTGGCACTGATCTGCGCTTCTCCCCGGGAAGCGCGGCGATTCACTAACGATGGCACATTTGGGCGTTTTCCGGCCCAGTGTTTACGGGGGCTTCAGGCTGTGAAATAGGTTTCCACTAACGATGGCACATTTCACCAGTTTTCCGCGGCATATACCTTTGCTTACGGCGGCTTAGCAGCCACTCCAGCATTTTTTGCCGTCGATCTTGGCTCCGTTAATGGAGCTGTCAGCGGCCTCAGCAATATGGAAGCTATAAATATGCTCAAAATGCTTTCCGCTGTCATACCTCTTACCGTTTTGCTCGGCAGTTTGGCCGGATGTGCGGGGGCCGAGAAACCTGTACTCGTCGACAATGGGCCAGTCCGTATTCAGTCCGCCTTGCTTAATGCGCGATTGCAGGAAAATTGGAGTGGCTCAGTGAAGGTCATATCGACTGACACCCATACCGAAATGGCGAATTACCTGATCGCGGCCCTTAAAAAAGCGAAATACAACGTGGTCACTGGTAATGCAAACGTCACCTTTTCGATCAAAGAGATCTATGCAGGGCCGGCCTCAGAGTACAAGGAGTCGCATAAGGGTGAAGGCTTAGGCGCTGCACTGACTTCTGGTGCATCAGTCGCAATAACCGTAGCTACCTGCGCAGCCTTAAACTCATGCAGTTCGCCAGGCGTAGTCGGTAATGGGGTTGCCAACAACATGACCGTAGCGTCGAAGGCATTTACTACAGACTCCGGACAGAGCGTCGTAGACATGGCCAAGACGAACCTGGTGATCCACAAAATCTGCTCATCAGGCCCAGGAGGCTGCGCAAGTTCTGCGGCTGCATCTTCAGATCCGACGGTGACACTGGATGATCTGCGTAAAGAAAATGCCCAAGCAGGCTTAACCACCTCGATTCGATTGAAAAATAATTACTAGGACCTAGTAGGAGGTGGTGTTTGAGGATTCTGGGCATTGACGCTGGCCGGAGGGCTCTCAGGTCAGTACCGATTTTTACCCTTGTCGCGTGAACAATGGCCGTTTCCACCAAGGCGTTGGCTTGTCGTTAGGCACACTTTTAGGTGTGTCAGGCTGTGCCAAATCCGGCTTGTGCTCGATCAGGCGCATAGCCTGGCGTAGCTCAGCAACTTCTTCTCGCAGGGCCTTCAATTCGGCCAGGATTAGGGCCGTATTATGTGTGCCAAGGCCAGTGTCGCCATGTGCCGTTTTTTCGGGTTCTGGCTGTGCCAGGGGCTTCAGCTCGCCATAGACACGGATCAGCTCGGACGTCTCCAGTCGGCGCCCGCTGTCGCCCTCTGGCTCCCAGGACAAGCGGCCTGCGGCCATGTCCCGGTAGAGCGTGCGGCGGCTCTTGCCGGTCAGTTTCTGCGTTTCCTGAATGGTGTGCCAAGCCATATGTCACGTCTCCTTGATGGGGTGTGCCACTTTACTCATGCCTGCTCTGGGCGGCGATGAAGGTTGCGCGCATAAGCTGTGTCACTTGACCCTGCACCTCCTCGCACGCCTCGAAGAAAGCGAGCGGCGCATCGTCTGTGCCTTCGTCCAAGATGTTCTCCATCTCGTTGATCAACGCACCGAGGTCGCGGAGGCGCTGCCGCACTTCGTTTAGGGTCACTGATCCGTTTCCTTGCCCAGAGCGTCAGGATCTCTCACACGTGGTACCTCGTCCCTTGTAAGCGGCAACAGTTCCGCTTGGTCTGGTGGAGGTATCTCCCCTGTCGAGATGGGATGCTCGCCAGCCTGCAGGATAGGGACGTGCCGTAGCTCGACGTTATCCCAGTCCTCAACTGGCCTTCCCTGGTCGCTTTCACTGGCTACAACCTCCGCGTAGAACGAGGCGTAGCGCTTGCCGCTGTGGTCCCGCCAGACCACCTTGGAGTTGATGACATAGCCGTTAGCTGTACCGATCTTCACGATTTGGAGCCACCGCTCGGACTCCAACAGGCGAATTGCGTTGTGTATCGCCGTCCTGCCGTAGTTGAGGATTTGGCAGAGGGTGGTCTGGCTGATGACTATCGCATTGGTCTTATTCATGCGCTCTGTCAGCAGCATGAAGACCTGGAAAGCACAAGGGCTACGCCGTGAAAGCTCCCGGATGTCACGGATGTAGCCACGGGTCAACATGGCGAAATCAGCAGGGTCTTTTCTGATCTGTTTCAAGTGAACATATCCGTTCGGCTAAGTGAACATGATGTTCAGTATATATGAACATCATGCGCGCACAAGATGTTCACTCAGACGGTAAATGTTCACTAGCTGAGTGAACATATATGTTCACTCTAGAGTGAACATATCGAGAGGCTCAAAAAATGGCTGTAAGCCACGTATTTCCTGGCGTTCAGCCATTCAAGCGCGAAAGCGCCCTCTTTTTCTTTTAGGAGCGCCCGCCCGGACGATGCCAGCAGCTAGGTGGTGCCGCCTACGGCGCCACCGCTTGCGGCCTTGCAGGCTGCCATAAAGGCAGCCGCCGGCCTCGGTGGTGAAAGCACCACCGTGCTTTTCCTGTTCCTACGAGAAGTAAAAAAGGCGCTTTTTGAAGCCCAGGTCGCCGAGCGAAGGGGGCGAAGCCGCCGCAGCGCAGGGGACCCGACAAGCGAAGCGCGTCAGTGCAGATCGCTAAGCCACGCCATAGCGGCAGTTATCCACGGGCGCAGCCGGTGGGTAACTGCCATTAGTTGACCACGGAGGTGCAGCCACCTCCGTAACCGGCGCATAGCGCCGGGGCGGCCATAGGCCGCCTGTACCTGAAGAGTTTTGCGCTAGTTTGATCCCCAGAAATAAAAAGTGATAAATGTTTTGATTGGACCAAATTTAGACTATAATTAGTCTGAGTCCTTTTTTGGACCAGCCCCGTTTTGAACCTCCGTGCGAGGCCCGGGTGAGCTTGTTTTAAAACCTAGAGGTACCGACTTATGCGAGTCGAAACTATCAGCTACGTCAAAAAAAACGCCGCGACCTTGGATCTTTCCGAACCAATGGTAGTTACTCAAAATGGCCTTCCAGCCTATGTGATCGAGTCATACGCAGAACGTAAACGCAGAGATGAGGCTATTGCCTTGATAAAACTCCTAGCGTTTTCATCCCGTGACAAAGAGCAAGGAAAGCTTATTTCAGGTACTACCCTCTTGAGTCGGTTGGCCCAGCGTTGCCATCGATATCAAGAGGAAAATGATGCCAACATTTGAAATCCAGTACGCTACAACTGCAGAACAGAGTCTGTATTCCCAGATTAGCCACCTCGAACCGTACATAGGTTTCGACGGTGCAGAGAAAAAGCTTTCCAGCTTGATCACCTCGGCTGAGGCTTTGCTCTCAAAAAACCCATTTGCTTACCCAGTAAGCCCCCAAGCAAGTCTTCTAGGCATTACTCGCTATCGAGAGCTAAACCATGAAGGTTATCGATTGCTATACGAGTGCTATGAGGATGAACAGTTGGTCGTCATGGGGTTGATACTGGGTCAACGACAGAGCGTCGAAGAGCAGCTTATTCACTACTGCTTGATGTTCGACAGATGACTCCCCGTTTGAGGCTCAGCGTCCGCTACTAGTCTGAGCCCTGTACACATGCACCGCACAAAAAGTCCACCAGAGTGAGATTTTGTGCGGGCATTGCCCCGCCGTTGTGTGCATTCAGCTTCTGTCTCATGCTGCTCAGCAATCTGTACCGGGTTTGATCAAAGATCGGCACCGTTCCAGTCACTGTGCGCCCTTCTGAGACCGTGTAAAACCTCAAGTCCTAGTAGGGCTGCTTCGCTCCTTCACGGTGCTGAGCTACGCTCCTGCGCGCTTCGCTTGCGGGTAATCAGGTTCAGGGCTGTAAACCGCATGATGGGTTATAAAAAAACCCCTCTCGGTCATGCCGGAGGGGTTTGTATGGTTAAAAATGAGTGCTCAAACGATGTGTTTGA
>NZ_PJQQ01000073.1:0-4138 GCF_002858665.1 Pseudomonas sp. FFUP_PS_473 | reverse complement strand
GGCATCTCGTTCAATTTCGGAATTAGCGCGCTCCGATTTTTTAACTAGCTGTTGCACTTGCTCCTTGAGGCCGCCGAGTAGTTGTTTCCGCACTATCTGAAATGGTCGATGCTACGGCCATAGAGCCGACAGCGGCCGCACCAATGGCGGCCATTGTCCCTGTGTCAACTCCGGCGCCGCCAAGCAATGAGCCTGCCATGGCAAGCTCAGTCATCCCGCCATCGGAAGCGCAACCGCTTATGCCTGCAAAGCAGTAGGCGAAGGCGAAATAGCGAGCTGTCTTCGAGACGTATAAAAGCATTGAGATCCCCAGGCTGTTAGATAGCACGCATCCGTACCGAACGGGATCATGGCTATTTGCCTCGATTTTGTATACAGCCAAATGTGGGCACAACAAGGGCGGGGGTTCGCTGCGTGAAGGGCAGGCGGTGTAGAAGGGGGCAAAGCGGAAACAATGAGCCCGGCACTTGGCCAGTCTCTCTGTAGACGGGGCCAAATCCCTTTGGCTGAGCTCATTGTGTTCTGACGGTGTTACGAACGGATGACAGGGCAGTGAAAAACCCATAGAGACTGGCTTACTTCGTTTGGTAGTTGCCCGTTGCTGGGTCGGCTGTGGAGACCGGCTCGACGCTTACTTCTACCGCCTCACTCTCGGTATGGCTCAGGCAGCTCCGTTGCCTCGCAAGGGGTCTTGGCCCGAACAATGAGACCCAAGTGGGTTTCCTCTGGATACCCGGCAAGCCTTTCCTCGCCGTCCTGAAAGGTGCGGCACATTGGCAATCAATGACTATGCTATGGCGTACCCACAAAGCGCTGTGCCTTGGTATCCGTCGTGTTGTTCTCTCCGCCATCACATGGAAGAGTAAACCTATGAAGCCAATCCGTTCCTTTGCCTGCACTATTGTTCTTGCTTCCATCATGTCCGCTACCAGCTTTACGGCCCTTGCCGCCGATGTGCCGTTGGGCGGTAGTGCGATAGAAGGCCATGTCGTTACGCATGTGCTTGCCGTTGATGCGGCGAATTATCAGGTCACTATTGAAGGCGCCGACAAAAAGCCGGTGACTATCCAGCTAACGGATCAAGCCAAGGCTTTGCACAACTTGAAGGTCGGCGACAACGTTGACATAACTGTTGTTCGCTCAATCGCCTACGTGCTCGACACCAATGTTGGGGGTGCGCCTGGTGTCAGCAATGAATCAATGACCACCCGCGCCGCCAAGGACAATCCTCATCCGGGTGGTGAGGCGGTTCGCCGGGTCAAGGTGACGTCGAAGATCACTCACATTGACTTGAAAAAACATGAAGTGACCTTGCTGCCTCCAGAAGGGAAAGTGACAGTCCTCAAGGTTGAGGATCCCGAACTCCAGGCTCGAATGAAGAACCTCAAGGTCGGTCAGACGGTCAATGTCATTTACACCGAAGTACTGAAGGTTAAAACCTCACGCTAGCCGTGCAGGCTGACAGGCTGACAGGCAGAAGCCTGGACGCAGCAGTATGTGCGTGCCCGTACCGGACGAGGTACTCACCGGCGTGATACCTGCGTCTGGTTACGGCCTGAGTTTTTGGCAATGTAAAGCGCTTTGTCGACTCGCTCGATCAGATCCGGTAATGCTTCGTCAGGCTGGAGCTCACCCAATCCAATCGACAAGGTAATACAGCCCGCGTGTTCATGTTGGTTGTGCTGGATGGCCTTTCGGCAGCGTTCGGCCAGCGGCAGTGATTGGTCCAGGTCGCAGCCACTGAAAATAAGCAGGAACTCCTCGCCACCCCAGCGTATGACACTGTCGTTAGCCCTTAGTGCACCAATCATGCTGCGCGACACCGCTTTTAGGACAGTGTCGCCGGCAGTGTGTCCCCAGGTGTCGTTGACGTGTTTGAAGTGGTCAATGTCGGCCAGTGCGATCGACATGGGCAGCTTGCTACCACGAGATTGCATGTAGGCCTTTTCCAGTGCCAACTCTCCAGCTGCTCGGGTTAGTGCGCCGGTCAGTCCGTCGAAGCGCACCATTTCACGAAACATCTGCTCTTCGAGTATACGAGTGGTCAGGTCGCGAAAAATGCTCACGTAATGGGTGATGTTGTCTGCCTGGTCAGTGAGTGGGGTTATTGTCTCGTCACAGTAAATCAGTTCGTTGTTCTTGCTGCGATTAACAAAGGTGCCTTTGTAGGAGCGGCCCTTTTTCAGGGTCTCCCACATGTCTTTATAGAATTCAGGATCTTGTTCCCCAGACTTGAGCATGTTCGGATTGCGGCCGAGCACCTCCGTAAGCCCGTATCCTGTGATCTTTTCGAAGCCTTTGTTGACGAATTCGATGGTGCCACTGGCGTCCGTGATAACGACGCCATCATCGGTTGCATTAAGTACGTGGGCGAACAGCTGGGTCGTATTTTGGGCGGCCATCAGGCTGCTGATGTCCTGCTGTATCGAAATGAAATGCGTGATTTCGCCGGCCGTGTTGTGTACTGGGGAAATATTCCACTCAACGGTGTAAGGGCGTCCATTCTTGCGGTAGTTGATTGTCGAGCCTTGAAAATGGGTGCCATCCCGCAGGCACTGGCGCAGCCGATCAATCACCTCGGGATTGGTCGCTGGCCCTTGGAGTATACGAGCGTTACGTCCCAGTAACTCATCTTCGCAGTAGCCAGTCATTCGCAGGAAAGCTTGATTAGCGTAGAGAATACGATGCTCGCCTTCGTCAGCGTCTGTCAGTAAAACGGCATTGAATGACTGATCAAGTGCAAGTGCAATCACGCTCGGATCGATGTGACTGGCAATGGTTTTCATACGCGGGGAACACTCCCTGTCTGAGCCGGAGCTCGATGGTGGCAGGTTGTTGGTGCTGATGCAAAATGACGCAGTCGGCTGGGCGCGTTCGATTGTTATGGGCTGATAGGCCATCGCGCTCCGGTAATGAGCTGGATAATCGTTTTTTCACCTCAACATCTGCTCCAAAATGGTCAGTACCGGCCCGCGGGAGTCAGTTGCTGATACCATGCTCGCAGCTTCAATCGGGTGCCCGAGCTCAGGCTGCATCAAACGCTGGTGAGGTAGTCTTGGATGAGTCTCTTGCTCAGTCGTTGAAGCTAATCGGCACCGCCCAGCAGCTCTCTAATCCGGGTGCGGCGTCTGTTGTCTGGTATTTTCCTTGGGGCATGTCATGAATGATTTTGAAAGTGCGTCCATAAGAGCGCTGGCCTTTCTGCGTCGCACGCTAGGCTTCCAGCTGTGCATGGTGACCCGAACCGAGGGCAACGACTGGACGGTATTGCACAGTGACGACCGGGGTTATGGTGTCGTTCCTGGCGACGTCTTCAATTGGGACGACTCCTTCTGCAGTGAGATGGTCAAGGGGCTTGGGCCAAACATTGCCTCGGACTCAAGCCAGGTCCCTGCTTATGCCGCTGCCGAAATAGGCCGGAAAATACCGATCGGAGCCTACATTGGCGTGCCGCTTCTGCTTGCGGATGGACGCTTGTTTGGGACGTTGTGCGGCATCGATCCTCAGTCCAGGCCCGATAGCATTTCCGAGCATCAGGAACTGATTGAGCTGGTGGGCGAAATGCTCAGCACGATTCTGCAGATGGAGCTCAGGGTCGACGAAGAAGAGAGGCGGGCAGAGCGTTATCAGGCTCAAGCGCTCACAGATGCGTTGACGGGTGTCTACAACCGTGCGGGATGGGTTCAGCTTCTTGCCAAGGAAGAAGCGCGCTACCAGCGCTATCGCCAGTCCTCTGTTGTGATCGTCGTCGATCTGGATGAGTTGAAGGCCATTAACGACCGCGATGGTCATGCCGCCGGCGATGTGCTGATCAAGCGTGCAGCGTTTGCATTGCAGAAGGCGTCCAGGGCTGAGGATATTGTCGCAAGGCTGGGGGGCGATGAGTTCGGCATCATTGGCGTCAACTGTGACTGGGGTGGCGGTCTGGCGTTGTGCGAGAGGATCAAGGAAGCGCTTGAAGAGGAAGGCATCAAGGCTTCCTATGGGCTTGCCGTGACCAACAAGACTGTCCGTATCTCCGAGGCGCTGACGATTGCAGACCGTGCAATGTATGAGCAAAAGTGAATCGCCCCTGGTTTCGTAGACACCTCCAAGCCTCATAATGAGGCCCAAATAGGAGGTGCCATGAGTCGTCAGC
>NZ_PJQQ01000072.1:0-4843 GCF_002858665.1 Pseudomonas sp. FFUP_PS_473 | reverse complement strand
CATCGTCCGCCCTGCCCCTGTGAAGCGAGGCTGAGTTCGAAGCTTACGGGCGTTCCCTGATGCTGATCTGCGCTTCTCCCCGGGAAACGCGGCGATTCACTGACGATGGCACATTTGGGCATTTTCCAGCCCAGTGTTTACGGGGGCTTCAGGCTGTGAAATAGGCTTCCCACTAACGATGGCACATTTCATCACTTTTCCGTGATGTAGGGGCTGGCCTCGCGCAATATTGCTATACTTGTATAGCGAAACTAATTGTGGAGTTTGCCATGCTTGCTATTCGACTGCCTTCGGAACTGGAAGACCGCCTGGAAAACCTCGCCAAAGCCACTGGCAGAACCAAAACATTTTATGCCCGTGAAGCCATTGTGGCGCATCTGGACGACTTGGAAGACTTGTACTTGGCGGAACAGCGCCTGCTGGATAACCGGGCTGGTCGCTCGGAGTCGGTCCCCCTTGAGGATGTGATGAAGCGCTATGGCTTGGCGGATTGAATTTGACCGCGCCGCAGAGCGCGAGCTGGACAAACTCACCCCGCAAATCGCCAAGCGTATCCTCATGTTTTTGCATGAGCGGGTATCAAATCTGGATGATCCCCGTAGCATTGGAGAGGCCTTAAAAGGCTCACGCTTAGGGGATTTTTGGAAGTATCGGGTGGGTGATTACCGCATTATCAGCAGCATCGAGGACGGCGCCTTACGCATCCTGGTGGTCAAGATTGGGAACCGGCGAGAGGTGTATCGCTAGTCCCAATGGCCTTTTGTACTGTGGCTCACTCGTCCAAAGCACTTAGGAGATTCGCCCTGTAGGGTGCCCTACTGTTACGAAAAATAATTGGAATATAGCCATGCTTGATAACGAAAAACGGGACTATTTGGGCGAGCACTCCGGTGCCAATTCTTTAACTTGGATTGAGACGAAGCGTGCTTACAAGGACGGAAAATTAGGATTCTATGTAGATCGAGGATTAGCCCTAAAAGCAGCGTCTAGTGGCCCGTCCTCCCATGACCTGCGTGTGCGCCACCAAAAAGTTGGACCTTAGGCCAGAGCCAGTGAGATCTGAGTCAAACGGGCACGGGCGGCCTCCCAGCTCTCCCCAGGTCGAGCCTGTTTGGCAATTTCGGCATCTGAGATTTTTCCAGCCTTGCGCTTCGTCGGGGCCTTGCTGACCGCCTTGACGGGCTTCTTAGGCGCGTAGTCGAACACTAAGTGTGTGACGCGCCGTCCGGTCTTGCGTTGGCTCCAACTAACCATGAGCGGACTGTGTTCATTGATCTGCTCGATGGCTGGCTCAATCACCCAGCGGCGCAGGTCAGCCATCAGCGGGTAGCGATCCTCAAGCTGGAGCCAGCGGCGTAGATCGGTCACCTCAACCACGCGGTGACCTTCTGGCCATTGCACCAGGACTTCATACAGGCGGATGCCATAGGCACTGGTCATCTTGGCTACATCAGACAGCGCGTAGCGCGTGAACTCGCGCTGGAGGCCTGTCAGATAGGGGAGAATGTCCTTGGTGAACCGCAGTTCTACCCGGCCTTCGCCTTCGATGTAGAAAATAGTCTGCACCCAGCCTGTAATCATCACCTTGGGCTTTTTGCCCTCGCCGTTAGGCTCCTTTGTCAACCGCACCTCGCGGCGCTTGAGTCGCAGAGCGGCGTCTTTCAATTCCTTGTAGCTATCACCCACCGCCATGCCTGAAAGGCCCGCCAGATCGGCGGCTGTGATGCTGTAGAGCACCTCATCGGTGACAGTTTCATTCCGGCGCACCTGCCCTATGCAAGCCAGAACAATGCGCTGTTCTTGGACGGTCAGCCGGTAGGCTGCCTCGACCAGTGAATTGCTTTTGTAAACCATTGCTGCTGATTGCATGGGCCGCCCCTGTCCATTTTGTGTGTAGAGCATAACGCAATACACATATACAGGGAATCCCTCCACACATAGCAGGGAATCCCTCCACACATGACAGGGAATGTCTACACATATAGAGGCTGGAGGCCACGTAAACCGTGGCCTCCAGCCGTCCTAAAAGGAGAAAAGTAAAAAGTAAAAAGGCGAAAATCAGCGTTCATGCCTTCGGGAGAGGGATCGCAGAACTTGAGCATGCACAAATCATTGCGGCCTGGTTTGATCAAAGATAGGCACCGTTCCAGTCGCTGTGCGCCCGTCTAAGGCTGTGTAAGACCCCCAAGGTAGCGAACGGGCGCTTCGCTCCTTCACGGCGCTGAGCTGCGCTCCTGCGCGCTTCGCTTGCCTGGTGATCAGGGTGTGGGGGTCAATACCCGAAGTTCGGGTGCTCTGGGTTTGAGTAGGGGCACCCCAGGTCTGGCGATTTGAGCGTGGGCAGCAGCGCGGCGTGTATCAACCGGCCAGCCTGCTCCTGGATGTCCTGGCAGGCCTCCAGGAAGGCCAGAGCGCCGTCGTCCTCGTCTGACTCCAGAATTTCCGGCAGCTCGCATACAGCCTCGTTCAGTGACCGGATGAGGGCCATAAGGGCGTGTTTGTCGTTCATTGCTCCCCCAACGTCAGGCGGCGGAACGCCGCCGACCCTTTGCCGTCATCGCCCAGGACAGCGCCGCGCTCGTTTGGTCGAGCCAGGAACTCCCCCATCCGGGCGAGCAACGTCTCGCCCCCCTGACCACCTTGGCGCTTGATCTGGTCGAGCAGCATCGCGCCGACCAGCACCTGGGGCGCATGGACGGCTGGGAGCAGATCGAGCAGCAGCGGCAGGCAGAGGCCCGGCAGGAGCTGGAGCGCCGCGCCGCCGAGCGTCTGCGCGACAGGCCGGCACCCGGCGAGGATGGGCCGCGCCGGAGTGGGCCGAGGTTCAGCGGGCCACGCTGAATCACCCCCCCCTTGCACGCCGAATCAGACCCCCTTGCAGGTGAAATGACGTTAGCGGTGCACCACTGTGCACAAGGGCCGGAACGGCCCAAAGCCCCGCAGCGCGGGGCTTTCAGCTTCTAGCACTCGGGAACCCGAGTGCAGCAGTGTTAGCCTATTTTCCGCCCCCCTTGGCTGCTACCGTTTTGCTCATCCATGAGCCTGTTTTGCTGCTGTTTTGCGCACTCTGCTACCGTTTTGCGCCACTTTTGAGCCTGTTTTGCTCAGGCCGCTGAGCCTGTTTTGCTACCGTTTTGCTCAATCGTCTGCCGGATCGTCACGGCGCACGTATTCTTGATCGACCTCGACAGCCAGGGCATCGACGATCTGCGCGAGGCGGGCCAGCTGATCGTCACTCAGCCGACTGACGTTCAGGTCATCCAGGGCATCGAGCAGCGCATCGGTGCTCAGTTGCATGCGGCCTCCTACAGCTCCAGGGCGAGCTGGTCATCTTTCTTGATGGTGAAGCTGAAGCCAATGATCTTGCGGCCCTGCCGGCGCGGCTCTGCCGTCACCGTCAGGTCGGTACCGGCGTTCACCTCCTTGATGGCTGGATCGAGCACCCGCTTCCGCATGTCCTTCACGTCCTGGTACTTGTCGCCCAGGTCGAACATCTGGCGCAGCTGATCGAGGGTGCACTCGCGCTGGCCGAGCTTGAGGAACTGGCTCATCAGCTCGTACAGACGCACGGCGTAGAAGCTCGATAGGTTGCCAATCTGCTTGAGCTGGTAGCTGGTGAATTCCTTGTTCAGCATCGTCAGGTGCGGCAGTACCGTGGGCGAAAAGCCAAGCTCTACGCAGCCCTGCCCCTCCTTGTATTTCACGTGGAAGACCCAGCGCATGCGCTCCACGATTTTGCCCTTCGAGTAGCGGCGAATGTCGCGCTCGAAGAGGCGGTTGGCAGCGTCTTCCAGGGCCATGTATGCGTTATTCATGCCCAGCCCGAAAACTTCCGCAAAGGAGTCAGCCCGGATGGTGAAATACCCATCTTTTGGCAGTGGTTTGCGTGGATCAATCAGCGATGCAGCGCACAGCACCAAGCGCTTTTCGTTGAGTGTCAGCGTATGCGACGCCTCAATCAGTCTATTTGACTGAGTAACCTTGTTATCGACTAGCTCCACAGGCCCATCCCCGACATTGAATCTGTCCCTGATTAGGTATTCAGGGACAGGGCGCTGTCAAGTCCCTGTCCTTGTCCTGTGGACGACACTCAGAATCTGTCCCCCTTTAACTCAGAATCTGTCCCCCTTTAACTCAGAATCTGTCCCCCTTTAACTCAGAATCTGTCCCTGATAGGCAGCATTTTTACTAATAAAATCAATCAGTTAGGCATGCCGAAAACAAGGAAAAACAAGAAAAACAAGATTTAAAAGCCCCGCAGGGCAAAAGCAGAGCCGGGAATCTGTACCTGATGCATCGAAAAGCGCGCCCTTCCAGTCGCTGTGCGCCGCCCAGCAGCGGCGTACGACTCAAGTCCGGCGTGCGGCTGCTTCGCTCCTTCACGGCGCTGCCTGCGGCCTGCGCGCTTCGCTTGCTGGTTATCCGGGCTAGGGTGGCGAGCCCTCTGTGGTGGCGGTTATAAAAAAACCCCTCTCGGTCATGCCGGAGGGGTTTGTATGGTTAAAAATGAGTGCTCAAACGATGTGTTTGACACTCTCCGCTCTGCACGATTGCAGCTTTACTGGTTTGAGTGCATGGGACTGTCAGGAAACTTTTCGCACCTTGATGCGTTCGGCCCCGATCCCACCGCTGTTGGTTTTTAGTTGCGCCTCAGCCATTTTTAGGCCGAATCCGCCCCTGGCGTCTAAGCCATGTTTCGCGAAGTTCCGCGTTTTGAGCGATCCGCTCGTTAGTCATGAGGTCCCACCGGTTCCCTACAGAACCACTCGTATCCATCTCCAAACAAGGTCGGGCTGCCAAGCCCGACCACGCCACTCAACACACACACGTCACAACACACGCT
>NZ_PJQQ01000071.1:0-5124 GCF_002858665.1 Pseudomonas sp. FFUP_PS_473 | reverse complement strand
CTGAACCGCCGTGTACGGAACCGTACGCACGGTGGTGTGAGAGGACGGCGGGTGTGAACTCGCCTCCTACTCGATTGCCTCAATGCATCAGTGCCGAAGGACCACAGGGTCCATGGGCGACCGCAGAATCACCGACTTAATAATCTTCTGTTCGTCAGGATTGGCGTTTTTCCACAGGTGTGAGAAGTACTGAGCATTCACTTTCTCTTGAGCACTTACGCTGCCGGCGGCATCGATCAGGCGCATGGTCGAGTAGACACAGATCAGCGCCAGAATGAAGAACGCCGTGGCGACCACCATCACATAACGCTTGGCCAGCACCGGTGCCCGCTTGAGCTCCTGGATAGAGGCGTCCGCCGCCTTTGTCGCTGCTGTAAGCTCCGAGATCAGTGGCTGGATGGCGGTGTCGACTCCGCGGCATGCAGCTGAATACGCTGATGCAGCGGCGCGCAAGGCAACCTCCTCCGCGTTCGACCAAGCCTTCTCCGCCTTTCGCACCTCCTCCTGAATCTGCCGGCCGACAGCGTCCACCTGCTCCACCAGTTCGTTCGACCTCTCCAGAACAGCGCTGGAGGTGCGCGTCTGCGAGGTCAGCTCATCGAGCTGGACAGTGAGTTTTTCAGTGCAGCGGCGAAAGTCACCGATAGCAACTGCCCAGGGCTCTATGTCATTCATGGCTATCTCCTAGGGCGGCCAACAACGCCGCGCTGAATTAACGCGCTAGATATCAAAATTGTAATTTAAGAGAAAATTCGAAGTCGCCCTCGACAGTGCCGAGATAGACATGATCCTTCCAGATTTGAAGATTTAACGCATCCTATCTGCAGCCAAAATTACGGAATTGTAATTATTGACTCACCTTGTCGTTAGCTTCGCGTTCCTAAACTACAAACCAACAAAGGCCGCTAATCAGGTTGGCCTAGTATGAACCGAGGTTCACAATGAAATTTGTCAAATCTATCGCTATTGGCAGCCTGCTGCTGGGTCTCATGGGTACCGCTTACGCTGAAGGCGGCTTCGAGCGAACGAAACAGTTCAACGAGAACTTCCGAACCGAACAGGCTCGCCTATGGAGCGATGACTCTTCGGACCAGAACAAACAACAAGTCGCTCAAGAGCAAAAGAAAGAAAGCAAGGATGGTAAGGAACAAGCCGACAATTAATCGGCGGTTAAATAGGACTTCAAATGACGAAAGAAATCGACAAAAAAGCCAGGGTAAAACCTGGCTTTTTTGTGCTTGGAATTTAGCCTTCGTTCTTGCGAGGCGTTTCCGCATTGCTTTCTCCGGCCAGACCCTCGGCACCTTGTGCGGGGCGTTTCCAATGGCACAGCAGGAGCTGGCTGGCGTTCGCTTCGGTGATCGATGTGCAAGCTAGATCAGCGGGCAGACCATCCTTGCTGTCTCGCAAGCGCCTGGACAGATAGAACGAGCCATCCCGCGGCCACTTGGCAGGATCCTTGATGTTCTCGGACTTCCCGCTGCTGTAAAACTCCGACGAGTATGAGCGGCGGCCAGGATAGATCAGGGGAGCGGAATGAGCAGACTGCACATTGAGCCAGGCTTGAACCACATCCCGCTGATTCTGAGGGCGCTCCTCTAGTACCCCGGCGTAGATGATGCCCGCACCGATGATTGGCAACACCAATGCGCTCGCAGCGGCAGCCCAGGTGGTCTTCGGGCCAACTTCGCTGACCCGTGCAGACAGCAGCAATGCCCACGCTGGCAGCGCGGGTAGCAGGTAGGTCCACAGAATGTTGCCTGCAAATGTGAAGAAGACCGGTGTCGCCAAGGCCCACAGCCAGAGGTAGGCTTTGAAGCGCTGCATCGATCCACGCTTGCGGATCAACAGTGGTAGAAACAAGGCCCATGGCAGTAGCGACAATCCGAGCTGGATCCAGATGCTGCCGTACGGCTTGGCATGAGCACTACCATAGAGGTCCCCTGCCCAGTTACTGACGACGTAGCGGCTCCAGTGCTCACCAACGAAGAAGTACTCCATGAAGCCGGGCGTTTTCATCTCGGCCGCGACATACCATGGCACGGATATACCGAACATGAGTACAAGGCCGCTAATCCAGGGAAGCCTCAGTACCCGTCCCCATTCCTTGTAGATAACGAACCAGGCGAATGCCGGCGCCCCCATAAGCACCAGGGTCAGCGGCCCTTTGGCAAGCAAGCCCAGCCCGAGACCTGCGAACATCAGGTAGGCATCCGCCTTGCTGGCGCACTTCATCCAACGCCAGAAACCGTAGCTGGCCAGCAGAATCGAGAACGACAAAACAGGGTCAGTCAGCACAACACCGCTGGAGACCAGGCCAAGTGTGGTGCTGGAAAAAATAATGGCAGCCCAGATGCCGGCGTTACGAGAAATCTGCTGCGTGCCGAGTTTGATGATGATGAAACAGCTTGCCAGGTGGAGTAGCCACGCTGGGAAGCGCGCAGCGAACTCGTTAACGCCGAAGACCGTCATGCTCGCGGCCTGGGTCCAGAAGGACAACGGAGGCTTGCCCCAGAACGGTACCCCGTAGTCGAACATGGGCGTGATCCAGTCATTCAACTCGACCATCTTGCGAGCCATTTCAGCGTAACGGGCCTCAGATGTGTCCATCAGCGGGTAGATGCCCAGCCCCACCAAACGCAATAGCAAAATCGAACCCAGGACCCACCACAGCGTCCTCTCGTTCTTCAGGTTCAGCATTTCTTACCCTCGATCGAAGCCATCGAAGGGTGGAGTGACACGGGATCTGCCTTGTTGCTGTGCTTCAGGAAATAGAGAGGCCGGCGCTTCACTTCCGCGAGTGTCACGCCCAGGTACTCCCCCACCATGGCGACACCGACGCACATGAATGAAGCCATTCCGACGATCAGGTGATGGATGTCGAAACTGCCTGCCACAAGCGACGCAAGCATGTAGCAGATGCTGGAGACGAAAAGACCGAAACTGATGAGGCTGAAAATGCGCAGTGGTTTGCGAGAGAAGCTGACGATGCTCTCGATGGCCAGATTGAACAGGCCAGCTGCATTCCATTTGGTGCTCCCGGCATGGCGAACAGTGCGATTGTAGGGCAGTTCGATGGTACGAAAGCCTACCCAGCCGATCATGCCTTTGAGAATCCTGGAGCGTTCATCCAGGGCCCGCAGGGCTGCCAGCGGCGCAGGCCCAATCAATCGGAAATCGCTGACATCGGCCGGCATGTCCACCTTCTCCACCAGGCGCTGCATGACCCAGTAGTAAGCCCGGGCACTCATGCGCTTGAACCACGAATCACCGATTCTCAGGTTGCGCTGCATGTTCACCACGTCGTAGCCGCGTTGCCAGTAGTCCACCATGGCCGCGATGAGCTCTGGTGGATCCTGCAGGTCGACATCAATGAAGATCAGCGCACTGCCACGGGCATGGTCTATCCCGGCGCTCAGTGCAGCCTCTTTGCCGAAGTTGCGACTCAGGGACAGGCAACGTACAGATGACCCATCCTGATAGTGGCGAAGAATGTCGGCCGTCCGGTCATTACTGCCGTCGTCGACATAGAGGATTTCGCAGGAGACGGGTAAGCGCTTCACCACGCGGGTGATTCGCTGGTGGAACTCGGGGATGGTTTCCTCTTCCTGGAAGCAAGGGACCACGATGGTTAACAAGGGATCAGGGCGCTCGGGAAAGCGATGTAATGTCTGCATGATTGAATGTCCAAAAACGATGTGCAATGAATCCAAGTGCAGTGAGGCTTAAGGTCACTACGACTTGGGAGATGAGCGGTGACAGATTCGACTTGATGAGGAACCACATACCCACGCCATTGCCGAAGTTTGTGGTTAACGCGACCAGTGCAAACCTGACAGGCTGAAACTTACGAGAGCCATCTGCCACAAAACAGAGCGCCCTATTTCCAATGAAGCTCGCGATTGCGCCAACCATGCCGCCACAGATACTGGCCAGTAACGGAGTAACGAATTCTGTCGTAACCAGCAATAGGAACACCGCATAATGGACTCCCGTTGCTATGAAGCCGATCCCCAGATAACGAATCAGTAAGGTAGTAAGAGGTGGGGTTTGATTTTCCATGCCCAAAGCCTATGGAGGCAAAGGTGAAAAAATAGTGAACTAAATGTAAATGCGTAATTAGCCGAATCTATATATGGTAAGTAACAAGTCGGCGCACTAGGCTAGCACGCTACAATATCAGAGGGATTGCCTGAAAATTACGCTTTCGAAATAAAAGCCTTCCGATAACGCATGCATGACCCGTGGATTACAATGTTGACAAGATAAGGAAACACCGGGTGGCATTGAGATAGATTCCCCGAATTAAGGGGGACCTAATGGTTACACAAAATGAAACATATACAAGCAGCGTTGTTCCTTACAGCCCTGACATATTGGATGATTTGCCAATTGATGATCAGCTGGCCGTAGAGTTTTTCGCAACAGCACGTTGTGCCAGTTTCAAACAGGCTGCCCGAGGGCTCAATGTGCCAGTGGTAGGCCTGCGGAAACGCTTGGAGAAACTGGAAGAGCACATTGGTGCTCCCGTGTTTGTCTACAAACACAACAAGCTTGCCCTGACCCGCACAGGCGAGAGGGTCAGCCATTACCTGTGCCAGCTCTTCGGCCCAGACGGCCTTGGCAAGTCCGGTGAAAAGGAAGTCCCCAGGCTTACCATCGCGATCACAGAGCCAGTGCTGAACGACATCGTAAACCGCGATCTAGTCGCCTACGTGCGTGATCATGCCGAAATGCAGCTGGAAATCCATTCAGAATGCACAACGCAGATGCTTTCTGAGTGTGAAGTCGATGTGGGTATCGCTTTGGTGAGCCCAGATGATAAAGGCGCGCTTGATCGCCATCCTACGTATAGGTTTGAAAGGCTTGGCCGGATTGGGCACGCCCTGTTCATTTCCAGCCGCTATTCAAGAAGCGTCACCCTTCCAGTGGAGAGCTTGGATTTGCACAACTTCATGCTCGTTGTCCCTTGGGATGAAGAGATCTTGGCGGGCTCACGAAAGTGGGCATCGATAATGGCTGAGCATCAGGGCGGTACCACTCGGGTCGGCGGCCTCAAGGAGCAAGTGCAACAGCTAGTTAAAAAATCGGAGCGCGCTAATTCCGAAATTGAACGAGATGCCG
>NZ_PJQQ01000070.1:0-5700 GCF_002858665.1 Pseudomonas sp. FFUP_PS_473 | reverse complement strand
GGTACTCAGGTGACTGTATTGGGTAGACATGGCAACACCTTACATCAGGTGTTGCACTTGCTCCTTGAGGCCGCCCTCCTAACGCCCTCCCATCGGCGTCCGTCACAGCCCCAGCTACATCTGCCTCAGCAATCGCAACCAAATCAGTGCAAGGGTCGACATTAGCGGATCTTGTGGCCAAAGAAACAGTTACGAAGTACCAAAGCCGATCATGCGACTACTTACATCTATCGCTGTCTGAATCTGATCAGCTTATAGCCTCACCTAACCCCATGGCCAAGCAAGTGGGAGATGCCAAGAAATCTGCAGTGTCACAAGTATTCCAAGGGAAAAACTGCCCACCTCTGTCACCGCTACTAGGCCGTATAGGGGCGATCATTGACACAGTTGATCCAGTCAAAGCGCCTCAGCTTAAGATTCCGGCCACGGGGGTATGGATTGAAGGTGCGTCACCTGGCAGCAATGCGGAAAAGGCAGGGCTTTCACGAGGCGATGTCGTTGTAGCCGTCAACGACAACCCAATAGAGGATGCAACTGATTTTCGCCTGGCCGTTGGACGATCAGCTATTGGCTCTACGGCCAAACTTAAGGTCTGGCGTGCGCAGCGGTTTTACGACGCGCCGGTTCTTGTCGGTCAGTGAGGACACAAGACGGCAGAAAATGCGGCCGCCAATTTAATGTATGCCTCTGAGTATGATCTGAGCGATCTGGTTGCATTCCCTGCCTTCTGAGCTTTCCTTCACACTGGAGGAACCGCCATGACAAACGATCCCCGCTCCCTTCTCTATCGCCTCAACCAGAACATCATGGCGCTTGGCTGCGCTGTATAGGGAGGGATACCTATGCGGGGATTTGAAATTCTGGCGATTATCATCGGCGTGATCGTTGTCTTCGGAGCAATGGCAAAGGACGTGCCGTATCGACTGGCATCGCCTCCCAGCAAGTGATACGCCCCTTTTCCTCCCAAGGAACATTTAATTCAACTCCAGCCTTCAATGACTGAATTCAGTCAAGATCCGTCATTTACTGCTACAAAATCCGAGACAAATCAGGGTACGCTACGGCTGCCCAGAGGGCTATGAGACGCTGCCTATTTGAGAAAATATTCAGCTCATAGAAGCTATACCGATGCGCTGCAAGCTAACTGCATGCGAAACCAATAATAAGCACGCGTTTTAACTTAGAGAAATCAACATGAAAAAACTTGTACTAGGCGCCCTATCATTAATGGCGGCAGTTGCAACTGCCCATGCCGATCAGTGCGAGTCATGGACGCACGCGGCATACCCCGTCTCGATGAGTGCATGCTCTTATGATAATGGCGGTTCCGGGTATGTAATAATGACCAACAATGGCTCTTCAACTGCTAACATCTGCTGGACTGTTGTTTATAATGACGGGAGAAGCAAATACAGCTGCCACAGCGCGATGGGCTCAGGCGAATCATCTTCATCTTCATGCTTTAGCTGTGGGTCAAAAAATGGAGGCGCCCGGCACATATTGCTACAAAAATATCAAGAAGTAAATTGAGCCAAACCTAAAATGGAGTTTAATTTACAAACAATTAAGCTCCATCACTTCAATTGTGAGCCAGCCTCCAGCTCAGATTACCTTGAATTTGCACCTCACCCAAAAGTATCGATAGCATCAAGTTGTAGGGTTCTGCTAAATAGCTTTTCACCAGCTCTGCTCACTGCATGCCTTCGCGTACAAACGCCTGGCACGCCTGCAGCGCAATCAATCCTTGGTCGCCGTCTCCGGTGATGGCGACAATTCGTTGAGCATGCGCTCGGTCAAGTTCGGCTCGCGCGCCTCCATGAACCACGCCGCTGGGGCCGGAGGCTTCTCGCACCCCACCGCTACCACTCGTGGTGTTGGCGGGGGCGGAGAGTAGGACTGACAGCCGCAAATCAGCGGTAGCAAGGCGGTCACGCAAGCGATCCTGAAGTTGTTGCGCATTGAGCAGTTCCTTGTAGTGGGTTTTGCATGTCGATGGACGCCAGGTGACGCTGAATCAGTGCGTAGTTCGACCTGTACAAAGGGCTCGCTGTCGAGCCAACCAGGATCTTCGCGCCAGGTGCGATTTCCACCCAACGAGTACCGTTGATGTCGAGCTCTGGCTTGTTCGCAATCGTAATGCCCATGGTATTCCTCTGCGGTAAAAGGCCCGACGCACACCGCAGGGCACGCCGGGCAAAGGGTTAAGCGGTAACAGTGATTTCAGCGGTATCGGTCTTGGTGCCGTCTGCTGCACTGGTCGCAGTGATGGTGGCGGTACCGGCTGCAATGCCGGTGACCAGGCCGGTGGCGCTGACGCTCGCCTTGGTTTCGTCCGAGCTGGTCCAGGTAACCAACTGGCTGGCGCCGACTGGGGTCACCACGGCCTCGAGGTCCACGGTCTCGCCTACTGCAACGCTGGCGGTCGCCGGGGTGACTGTTACGGCAGCAATAGTGATCGGTGCAGGCAGGCGGGTGATGGTTGGCGGCACGCGGCGGCCGGTGTAGCTCAGCTCCACCTGAATGATGTCGGTCGACCCGCCGTCCGGCCAGTCACCGCTCACTTCCATCTCAGGAATGAAGAAGGTGTAGCCGCCGTCGCCATTGTTCAGCGTGAACTCAAAGCTCAGCGCGTCGCCGGTCTGCTGGGCCTTCCAGTACTGGTAAGCGGTCTTCGACCAGCTCAGGGTGATGCTGCCCAACGGGGTGAAGGTGGTCGGGATGATGTTGCCCGGGAACGGGTTTCCGTTACCGATGCAGCGCAGGGTCTGGACTGCGTTGTCGAACTGCAGGCTGAAGCTGTCGACGCAGGCATTGTCCTCGCCCAGCTGAACGCCGTTGATCTTCAGGCCGGTGACGTCCTTGAAGCCATAGCGGCGCTGGTGCGCTTCGGCGATCGGGTTGAGGATGAACGACGTATTGTCGGCCTTGTCATCCCAGGCGATGGCCGCAAAGGTGGTGGTGACCGTGATTTCGTTGTCGTTTGGGACCTCGAAATTCATGGTCGCTACCTGAGCGCCACGGGCAATAGCGGCAATGCCGATACTCCATATCGGCGAACCACACCGACGAACTCTTCAACGTCGTGTCCGCGCATCTGTAGCTTGGGGAGACCTTCTTGGGTGAACTTGGGCGCGCCGTACTGATCGGTCGCATGGGCGATGTGGTAGAGCTCGTGCTCGACCAGGGCGCAAAACTCGGCGTCGGTGCATTCCGCGCAGAAATCAGCGGCAAGCGTGATCAGATAATCCGGCACTTCGCCGAACCAGTCCCGCATCTGCTGCTCTTGGCGAGCCTTCTGCCAGCCGCCAGCGCGGAACATGACTTGCTCGGACTGGCCCAGAACCACCCGGCCCTGCTTGGCGAATCCGGAAGATGCCCAGAGCACACCGATGTTGGCGTCGATCAGATGGCCGTGGTCTTCGTTATGGATGCTGCCGGTGGCGGCGAGAATCTCGGCTTGAAGCCATTCCCACACCTCAAGAGCTGGGGTCAGGCGAATACTGAAGTCGGATAGTTAAGTCAGTGACGATGGAGGATATGGCCTGCCCATAAGTCACCTTGATTTGGAAATGATGGTGCGGCAGGAGTTGATTCGATGAAGGAGACAGCGCTTCGCCCGGAGTCTGACGTTCAACGCAGGCTAGGCATGATCATTAATTCATGCGGCCTAATATTCGGCGCTCTCATCCAGATACCAGCTTCACAGACCAACGCTGTTAGTTTTGGGCATCACTCACAGTGACCCTCACTCCCGTGGCCACAATCTCGTACTCAGTCTCAGAGATCTTTTTCACGTCACCACCGAATTGCATTTCGAAATGCTTCAGACCTTCATGTCGAACCATACCTTGTGATGAACGCTCAACAGTCTCGTCCTGATAGATGTTAATCACGTACTTCACGTTGTCCGTGCCTACACCCGTGAGTTTTCCGACGTATTTATCTGACATGTCCAAACTCCTTGCGTGAACCCTCAAAGTAGCTGGTGCTGACAGATCGATCCACACCACTGAGCAGATCAGCTCAACATCAGGGTGGTCTGCGCCAAATCGTGCCTATTTGGAAGAGATACGACCAAGCCCGGTAGGCTCGTTCGATGGCCTACCGGTCGGGTTGCTTGGTTGTCATGATTATCCTTCTGGCTGCTCCACCAGCACGTCAATCAGCTTTTGCTCGGCCAGCCTGAACAATGCCAAGGCCTGCAGGTCATCGGCTACCGGGCCAAACCCGAATATTTCCACTTGCCCCTCTGGACTGCGCATGGCCAGGGTTCCGATGCTGCATGGTGGAAGATCACCGCTGTCCAATTGGTCTGCAATCTTCCTCAAGGTACGCGCGGCATCGCGCCACTCTTCACGCTGGAATTGAACGACCTTCATGCTCGCTCCCGCGCCACGAAACGGCGCATCTCGAATTTGTGGCGCGGATCAGATCTCTTCAGTCTTTCGCTCTGCCCAGCGCCTGCCAAGCTGCCGGGCCTGCTCAACGCCAAGCACGCCGATGAAGCCAGCAGTGGCGAACGACCAGGCAATGCTGAAGCCGAACTCTTTGACGGTCAGGCCAACCACCATGACGATCAAGGCTCCTAGCGCAGCCTCGATGAGCTGGCGGACGGGCTTGGTCTCCTTTCCGTCGAACTGAATTCGAAGCCAAGTCAGCGCGAACGTGAGCCCCATTGCGAGGCCGTTCTCTCTCAGGGCAGTCAGGACCAACACCCAGAATAACGGGTCTTTTTCTGGCATGTTTGGCATCCGGAATCCTCCCTCTCAGGGAGCACTGAACGAAAAAACCCGGCACTAAGGCCGGGTTTCGGGATTGGTTTTTTACCAAAGGCAAAATTATCAGGATGGCGAAATCATGCAACCAGCCGGAACGCAGTTCGGGAGCATAGGTCTACCGACATGCCGGATAAAGCAAAGCTATGGCCGCTGACTAGCGCCTGAAAATACTGCCCAGCAGATGGATGCCGACGGTAATGGCTCCGTCACGGAGCTTTTCCTTTGTCTGCGGCGACAAGCCCGCTTTTGCGGCCCCCTTCAGAACCATCTCACCGGCGAGCTGACGTTTTCCAAGCTCTTCAAAACGCCGCCTGCGGAGCTCTTCCGCAGTGAGCTCGCTTTCTGCAGTCAGCTCGGTCAAAGGTTCGGCAGTCGCTTGCTTCAGGCGAGCCGTAGTCGCTTCAGCCTTTTGAGCCTGTCGATCCGCAATCCATTGCTGTCCTTTCTCGCTCATCCACTGGTAAGTCTCCTCATCTACGTAATCAGACTCTGCCAGTTTGTTGCGGAAGTAAGCCTCCGTTCCAGGGCTAGGCTCAAGAACATGGATCACCGAATCCACATTAGCTACGTAACGATCCAGGACTTTCTGATCGATGAAATAGTCGTGTTCGTGGAGGGCTTTGTTGCGCAGCTCATAAACTCTACGAATACGGGCAATGTCCGCATCGCCAAACAATTGACAAACGCTCTCACTAAGTTCTTTGAGCCCGATGCCGGTAGCTCCAGCCTTCCGAAGCTGATCTTCAAGCTGGGCGCTCTTAAACGCGATTATTCCGCGAGCTTCATTCTGGTTTGTCATATCGTTTCCTCTTGAGCCAACTAAGGATAGCGAATTGATGGCTCTTCAGAATCGAGTAGGAGGCGAGTTCACACCCGCCGTCCTCTCACACCACCGTGCGTACGGTTCCGTACACGGCGGTTC